>DFAP01000139.1:22105-49614 GCA_002365855.1 Pelotomaculum sp. UBA3103
ACAACCCGCCGGAATATAACGGTTTTAAGTTTATTCCGGAATATGCCGGGCCGGCGCTTCCTCATATTACCAGTGAAATAGAGGAAAACATCAGAAGCTTGCAGTACGGGGAGGCTGTCCGGGGCGAACGGGACGAGGAGATTCAAAAGGCGCCGGTAACACAAATTGACCCTTATACAGAATATGCGCGCCACCTGGCGTCACTGGTAGACATGGGGTCCATAGGCAGGGCAGGGCTGAAGGTGGCGGTAGACCCGATGTTCGGGGCGGGAGTTGGCTACCTTGAAAAGCTGCTAATGCAGGCCGGGGTAAAGGTTGAAGCCATTAACAATTACCGGGATCCTTTGTTTGGCGGCAGCATGCCCGAGCCCACGTCCAAATCCCTTGTCCGTCTCCGTGAAATGGTCACAAAGGGAGGGGCGCGCTTGGGACTTGCCCTGGACGGGGACGCTGACCGCTTCGGCATTATCGATGCCGGGGGTGAATTTATCACTCCAAACCAGTTTCTGCCCATTTTATTCTACCACTTGCTTACGGTAAAGGAACTTCGTGGCCCCGTGGCGCGGACGGTGGCCACCACCCATCTCCTTGACAGGATGGCGGGGCATTACGGGCTTGAAGTGGATGAAACCCCGGTAGGATTCAAATATATCGGGCAGTGCCTGGCGGAGAAGGGCGCTGTTGTGGGCGGAGAGGAAAGCGGAGGCCTGTCTGTACAGGGCCATGTGCCGGAAAAGGACGGTATACTGGCCGGCTTGCTGGCGGCAGAGATAGTGGCGGTTCACGGGAAAAGCCTGATCGAAATGCTGGAGCAGGTGACTCTTGAATTTGGGCGCCTCTACAGCGAGCGGCTTGATGTGCACACCTCTCCCGCGGAAAAAGAACGGGTAATGGAAGTATTAAAGGAACTGGGCCCGGAAAACCTGGCCGGGCGTAAAGTAAGTGAAAGGATCACTAAAGACGGTGTCAAGCTTCTGCTCCAGGAAGGCTCCTGGGTGCTGATCCGTGCTTCAGGGACAGAGCCACTGTTCAGGATCTATGCCGAGGCAGGTACACTGGACGAAATGAAGGAGATCCAGTGGGAGACCCGCAATGTATTGGGTATTTAGTAGAAACTGTTAGTAGAACCCGCTCCCTAGCAAACGGCATGTTTTGTGTTCCCAACAAAAAAAATTACCAGGGAGGAATTGTTTTTACTTAGTAGAATTATTGTAATCGGTGTTGAAAAATGACGACTACAGGCAGGTTAATCCTCAAGGCGACGCTATTGATCGCCTTTTTTAACTTAATGTCCAAGGTGCTGGGACTGGTGCGGGAATCCGTGATTGCCCGGCTATTTGGCGCATCCATGTATATGGACGCGTACCAGATGGCCCTGAAGATGCCCAACATGCTTTTTTTTATCGTCAGCGGGGCCCTGGCGACAGTAATCATCCCGGTATTCACGGAATATGCCTCCAGGGGTGAGGAGCAAGAGGCCTGGAAAATATTCAGAACGGTAATGTTTGTGATTACCCTTTTTTTCTTTGCCGCTTCAGTGGTCGGTGTCATTGGGGCGCCCCTGATAGTAAAAATGGTGGCGCCCGGTTTTAAAGGCGCCACGCAGGCGCTGACAATTGAACTGTCCAGGATCATCCTGCCCCTGATGATATTTGCCGGGTTGGCGTCGTTATTTGCCAACCTCTTAAATGCCAACAAGATCTTCGGCCTTCCCGCCTTCAGCAATTCAGTCAACAATGTAATTATCATTTTAGCGGCCTTTGTATTGGGAAAACCATACGGCATTCACGGGCTGGCCATGGGAACGGTTCTGGCCATGGCCGCCATGGCCCTGGTACAGTGTCCGGCGCTCTATAAGGCGGGTTTCAGGTTTACCCCCGCAGTGGACTTGAAGCATCCCGGCGTGAAAAAAACCTATTACCTGGCGTTGCCTTCACTGTTAAGCATTTCAGTGAACCAGGCCAATGTTTACATTGCCGCTGTCCTGGCCTCCTGGCTGCCGGTAGGAAGCGTATCCGCCCTAAATTTTGCGGACAAGCTGATTCAATTTCCGGTCAGCCTTTTTGTCCTGGCCCTGGGAACCGCGGTTTTCCCCACCCTGGCCGGCCAGGCTGCCGGAGGGGACGGAGAGGCCCTTTCTAATACCCTGTTGCGCTCGATGAGGGTAATTATATTAGGCATAGTGCCTGCCAGCGTCGGCCTGATGACCTTAAGCCAGCCGATTGTCACGCTTATTTACAAGGGAGGGGCATTTGACCAGAGGGCGGTGGAAATGACCGCAGCGGCACTTTTCTTGTATTCTATAGGTCTGGTGGGACAGGCTGGGGGCATTCTGCTGACCCGTGGTTTTTACTCTATGCAGGACACCCGCACACCGCTCAAGCTGGGCGTGATAACTGTGCTGATCAACCTTGGCCTGAGCCTGGCCCTGATTGGGTTTTTACAGCATGCCGGACTGGCCCTGGCAAACTCCCTGGCAAACCTGGCCTATATGGCCTTGTTGTTGTTCTTCCTGGGTAAAAAAGTGCCGGTGCTGCGGCGGGGCGGGTTGTTCAGGTTTACGCTGGGGGTTCTGGCCGCCGCCGTGCTTATGGCCGCGACCAGTTATCTGGTAAATACCCTTCTGACCAGTTTGGTGGTTGGAGTTACCGGCCTGGTTATACAGGTGGGCTTGTCCATAACAGCTGGAATAGTTGTTTTTATCGCAGCCATCTTTGCCCTGAAGATTGAGGAAGCCGGCATTATTCTACGCTACGCCAGGGAAGCCTTGTCGAGGCGTGCGGGGAAATAACCGGATGCTAAAAAGTTTGTCACGGATCTGTCACCTTTTATCCCGATAGCACATACGCTGGTGGGAGGAGGTGTCAGTTATGCAGTTCAAGATTTCAGACCTGGGACTCAGGGATATCGTCAACCTGGCCGACGGGGCAAAATTAGGCCCGGTTAAGGATGTTTATATAGACCTGGAAACCGGGAAAGTGCTTTCACTGGTGCTGTCCGGCGACAGGAAATTTTTCGGGCTGATGAGCGCCGGCAGAGATGTGGTTGTGCCATGGGAAGATATCAAGAAGATTGGCGTTGACACCGTGCTGGTTGAAGTGGAGTCCATGGCGCGCGCATTTTAAAGCCCACCCCTGATTTTTAGCGCCCTTGTTGACTTTTATATAACCTTTTTGTAGAATTACTGTAATTCCTGTAAATTATTTAACATTTAAAGAGGTTATCGTTATATATTAAGAAAGAAACCTCTGTCCCGGAGGTTTATTTTATGTGTGCAGCTTGTACAAACGTAAGGAGGTATTACTATGAACAGAGGGCTTTTTACTTCTGAGTCGGTAACAGAGGGTCATCCCGATAAAGTAGCAGACCAAATTTCAGACGCGGTTCTCGACTCTATTTACCAGCAGGATCCTTTTGCCCGTGTGGCTTGTGAAACCCTTGTAACAACAGGCCTTGTTCTTGTGGCGGGTGAGATAACCACCAGCTGTTATGTTGATATTCCCAGGGTGGTTCGGGAGACCGTTTGCGATATCGGTTACACCAGGGCGAAATATGGCTTTGACTGCGACACCTGCGCCGTGTTGACGTCGATAGACGAGCAGTCCAGTGACATAGCTCAGGGAGTGAACTGTGCGTTGGAGGTTCGCGACCGTGAATCTATAGAAGATGAGCTGGAGGCAACCGGCGCGGGCGACCAGGGCATGATGTTCGGGTATGCCACCAATGAAACGCCCGAACTGATGCCTCTTCCTATTTCCCTGGCCCACAAGCTGGCCAGGCGGCTGGCCGAAGTCCGGAAAAGCAGGCTTATCCCTTATCTCCGTCCGGATGGAAAAACCCAGGTAACCGTTGAGTATGAAAACGGTCTGCCGGTCCGGGTGGATACCGTTGTAGTTTCTACCCAGCACCATCCAAGGATGACCTTGGAGGAGATCCGCAAAGACGTACTCGAGCATGTAGTCATGCCGGTTGTCCCGCCGGAGTATCTGGACGGCTCAACCAGATACTATGTCAACCCCACCGGCCGCTTTGTCATCGGTGGTCCCCAGGGCGATACCGGCCTGACCGGCAGGAAAATCATTGTTGATACTTACGGCGGTATGGCCCGGCACGGCGGGGGAGCCTTTTCCGGAAAAGACCCGACCAAGGTTGATCGCTCGGCCAGT
This sequence comes from Pelotomaculum sp. UBA3103, assembly GCA_002365855.1. GTDB lineage: Bacteria > Bacillota > Desulfotomaculia > Desulfotomaculales > Pelotomaculaceae > UBA3103. The sequence goes on from DFAP01000139.1 coordinate 26,272, forward strand.
TATGCTGCGCGCTATGTGGCAAAAAACATCGTTGCAGCCGGGTTGGCGGATAAATGCGAGTTCCAGGTTGCCTACGCCATTGGCGTAGCCAGGCCGGTTTCGATCATGGTCGAAACTTTCGGCACAGGCAAGATTGATGATCAGGCCCTGGTCGGCCTGGTAAGGGAGCACTTTGACCTGCGTCCGGCCGCGATCATCAGGGATCTGGACCTGCGCAGGCCAATTTACAAGCAGGTTGCGGTTTACGGTCATTTTGGCAGAAACGACCTCGACCTGCCCTGGGAGCGCACCGACAAAGCCGAGGCCCTCAGAAACGCCGCCACCCTCTAACGGGGGTCAGGCTTGCATTATTGCATAAGAGTACAAAAACTGGTAAAATACTTAAAAAGTATACCAGGTGATGAAATGGCTAGAAAACTGAGGGTGCATTATCCAGGAGCTGTTTATCATGTAATTGCTCGTGGCAATAATCAAGAATATATACTGGCGACAGATAGCGATAAAAATCACTATATTGAATTAATTAAAAAATATAAAAAACGGTTTGCTTTCTACCTGTACGGGTACGTCCTGATGGATAACCATGTCCATCTGCTCTTAGAGGTTGGAGAGCAACCCTTGTCAAAAATAATGCAGGGTATTCAGCAATCTTACACACAATGGTATAACCACCTTTATGGAAGGGTTGGCCATGTTTTTCAACAGCGCTATCAAGCAATTCTATGCGCAAAGGATGATTACCTAATCACTTTGCTCAAATACATTCATTACAATCCTATCAGGGCTGGAATAGCAGCAACTTTAGATTATCCCTGGAGCAGCCATCGGGAGTATATGTTAAGCGGCAGCCCGGTTATCGATTCGGATTTTTGCTTAAGTATCTTCAGCAATCAACTACCAACCGCGCTTCAAAAATATCTGGAATTTATGGAGCATCGGCATCCCCAAGATCTTAAAAAAGAAGAAATTCACAAAGGGATTAACACTATAACAGAATTAGATAAAGAAAATGAAAGACCGCATTTAAGCCTAAGGATTGAACTAGGAGAACTTATAAAAATAGTGATGCGTAAATTAGAATTGCCGGCGGAAACCCTGCTTGAATTAGAAAGCAAAAATCGAAAAATGATCATGGCCAGGAACATGGTTATATATTTAGCTTTAAAACACGGAATAGCTGAAAGAACGGTTTTGATGAAAAAGCTTAAATTGTCACCATATCAAGTGAGCCGTGGGTTTTATGCAGCAGGGCAAACCGAGGAAGGTCGTAGCACAATTAACGAGTTAGAGACAACACTGCAATAATGCAAGCCTGACCCCGAATAAGAGGTGAGCGTTTTGCGTGCTAATCGGGGAATAATTCACATTCTCTATACCTGGACAATAGTGGGGCTTGCTGTTTGGCAGCTGAGCCTTTTTTTTCCTGCCCTGGAACTGGATAAGGCCCGCGAGTTGCTGGCTATAGTTTTCCTGGGGGTGCTGGCGGAGTGGCTGGCGGTATCCTTTCCTCACGGGCAGCTTTCAGGAGGTTTTGCCCTGGTCCTGTCAACCTTTTTGATCTATGGAGCGCCTGCCACCGCCTGGGTGAGCGGACTTGCCACCATTTTCGGCCAGGGTATCGCTAATAAGGGTAATCCGCTGCGAACTACCCTATTTAACGGGGGTCAGTATGTGCTGGCTGCATCAGCTTCAGCATATCTCTTTAAGCTCAGCGGAGGAATAGACGGCCTGGTGGCGCCTGGTAACATCCTTCCCCTGGCTGTCTTTACTTTTTCATATATTGTCATTAACCACCTGCTGGTGTATTTCTACCTTTTGCCCAGCAGACGGGGCAGCGTTGGCTGGGCGGCCTGGACGGACACGCTCTCATGGGACGGGCTGACTTACCTGTTTACCATACCGCTCGGCTTGGTTATAGCTATGATTTATAGTTATATCGGCCTCACGGGTACGCTGATGCTGTTTTCTTCAGTTCTAGCCCTTCAATTTATCCTGCGTTATTATGTTAAACTCCAGGTGACCAACAGAGAATTAACTGCTTTTTACAAGGTAGCCAGGTTTCTTGAGGGGAATCCTGATCCCCGGGAACTGCTGGAACTTATCCTGTTAAGCGCAAAAAAGGCTTTTCCTTACCATACTGGACTGGTTTTTCTCTGTTCGGAGGATAAGGATACTTATCTTCTTGCAGCGGCTGCAGGTCCGTTTGCAAAACAACTGGTTTCGACGGTTGTTTATCAAGGCGAAGGGGTTATCGGATGGTGTTTATTAAACCGCAGGGCGGAAATAATTTACGACTCACGGGATGATCACCGCACCAGGAATGAGGCCGGTCTGTGCCAGGTGATGCGTTCGCTGCTCATTATCCCGCTTCTTTCTGGTAAAGAGGTATTGGGGGTAGTTGTGCTGGGCGACAAACACCCGCATGCTTTTGATGAGAAACACCTGCATATTATGGCTGTACTGGGAGGGCAGGCCGCTATAGCGGTCGAAAATTCCGTTCTAAATTACCGCCTGAGCCAGGCTAAGTCCAGGGACTCCCTTACGGGATTGTTAAGTTTAACTTCCTTATACGAGATGTCATATGACATATGTATAAATTCTTATAAGAACGGGTCTTCAGTGGGGCTGGTGCTGATCGATCTGGACCGTTTTAAACTTTTAAACCAGATTTACGGCCGCGACGCGGGGGAGCTTGTCCTGGCAGAACTGGCTACGCTGATTGAAGGGATTACCAGGAAGGATGATATCATTGCCCGGTTTGGCGGAGACGAGTTTGCCGTGCTCCTGCCCGGGGCAGAGGGACCTCGTCTGCTTGATATAGCTGAGACTTTATGGAAAAAAATCCGCGAGCACTCTTTCCTTCAGGGAGAGGGCAGGGCAGCCCGGGTAACCGCCAGCTTAGGCCTGGCGGAATTTCCACGGGACGGGGCCGACGTGGAAGAGCTGTTCAGCGCGGCCCTGCGTGCGCTTGAAAAGGCTAAGGCAGGTGGCAGGGACCGGGTCGATTGCGCTTCATTTATGTTGGTGGAGTAAGTTATAGTGTCAAAAACACTACTACGGGAGGCATCCCTTGTATTCTGTCTGGAACGACTTTTTGAACCTTATTTTTCCTGCCCGGCCGTTCTGCCCTTTATGCGGTGAGCACAGCCCGGATAAGAATGTATGCGGGCGCTGCCGTTCAACTTTAGATAGTTACCTCCTGGAGCACCGCTGCCGCAAATGCGGCCGTTTCCCGGGAAAAGGCGCTGTATTAGCGGGCAGTCCCTTTGAGCACCTTTGTTTCGAATGCCGGAAACACAAATGGCCATTTGCTCTGGCCCGCGCGGTCGGACCGTATGAAGGTATCTTGAAAGATTCGATCCACCGCTATAAGTACGCGAGGCGCCGGGTTCTAGCCTTGACCCTGGCGCCGTTGATGGCAGAGGCGTACAGGGCAGAACCCTTATATACAGAAATCGGCCTGATTCTGCCGGTACCACTGTCTGGTGAAAAACTCCGCGACAGGGGATTCAACCAGGCCGCTCTCCTGGCTAAAGAACTCAGCGTCCTCCTGCAAATACCGGCAGACGTCCGGACGCTGGTCAAGAAGTTTGAAACACCTCCCCAGGCAGGCCTGCCCAGAGCCGCCCGGGAGTCCAACTTGAAGGACGCTTTTGATATGATAAAAGCTGAGAAGGTTAACGGTAAAAATATACTGCTTATCGATGACGTTTTTACAACCGGCAGCACTTTATCGGCAGTAGCTTCTGTTATTCGCCTGGCCGGCGCAAAACATGTGTTTGGCCTTACAGCGGCCACAGGACGTTATTTTTGATTTTTCTACAAAAAGCATGCCAGGGTTTTACAAATCTTTACATTATATTTTCTTCAAAATTAATTTACCCACAATTTGAGTAGTGATTTTATAAGTTATTAACAACATTATCCACATTATCCACAGGATTTTCTTCACACACAACATTCAACAAAGAATTTTTCGACAAAGGTATGCCGGATCAGTATCCATTCAGGTTCTTTGGTAAATACACTCACTATTTGACCCTCATCCTTAGAAAACGCCGGTTTTTCAGAGTTTCGCCCTTTTGTGGGAAGGCTTGACATCCCATTATCCCTATGATAACATTTTAATGCGTAAGTCTAACAGACTGCGGATCATTGTTTTAGGAGGTATGTCTGTGTTAGGTAGTGTCAAGTGGTTTAACCAGGAAAAGGGTTACGGTTTCATCGAGAGGGAGGATGGTGGGGACGTATTTGTCCACTTCTCGGCGATTCAGGAAGAAGGCTTTAAGACCTTGAATGAGGGTCAAAAGGTTGAATTCGATATCGTCGAAGGCGCTCGGGGGCCGCAGGCGGCCAACGTGATAAAAATATAGAGCTCTGAAATACCCCAGCCAGCCTGGGGTATTTTATACTAAGAGCAGTAAAAGCAGGATTTTATGCTGTTTCGGGGAATAATACATATTAGAGATTCTTTTAGTTATTGAGAGGAGCCGTGGTTTTAATGAAAGTCCAGGTACGCAGCAGGAATGTCGATGTGTCAGATGCTTTAAAAGAGTACATCGTAAAGCGCCTTGGCAAACTGGATAAATATATTGATAACTTGGGAGATGCCCAGGTTTCTCTGTCATCGGAGAGGGGGTTCAGCCGTATAGAAGTGACCATACCCATTAACGGCATGATCCTAAGGGGCGAGGAAAGCACCAGGGATATGTACGCCTCTACCGATCTGGTAGTTGAAAAGCTTGAAAAGCAGATTGAGAAATACAAGGGTAAACTGCAAAAGAGGGGCGCCCGCTATGTAAACGAGAGAATCCACACTCCAGTTATTGAGGATGATGCTCCAAGGGTGGTCAGGACCAAGCGTTTTGCCATCAAGCCCATGCCGGTGGAAGAAGCCGTTCTCCAGATGAATTTGTTGGGCCACAACTTCTTTGTTTTCTCCAATGCCGAGACCGAGCAGGTAAATGTGGTGTATAAGCGCAAGGACGGTAACTACGGGCTGATCGAGCAAGAATTCTAAAAAATAGGCTAGCTAAATAAACATACAGACACTGCGCACTCCAGGGTGCGCTTTTTTTCTGCGCGTCTAAAATAATACAAAAACTGAAAGGGAAATAATTCTTTTCAAAAGGAAATTTGCCTCATCTGTCGAAATTTACCTTATAAGGTGATTTTTATTCTATGCTTTATAAGGAGTGGATGGGGCAGTGTCTATAAGAATGGTACGAAAAATAATTATTTTAACAGCATTTTTTGTATTGTTGGGGTGGCGGTATCAGGCTGAAGCTCTGCCCTGGAGCATGCAGTTTTTAGATAACGATGCGGACAGAGTCTACTACTACAGGGATGTCTCACCTGATGAACTGAAGTTCACGGTTAGCGGCCTGCCCGTCAATATGTCGCTGATAGCGCGCTTCGGCTATCTGGAGGATGAGGTTTTCGTTCCAACTAATGCTTTGATAAATAGCAATTTTACTTCATATACAATCAGAAACGCGGATCAGTACACCTTTAATGTTTTTGTTCAACAAGCAGCAGGTGACAACCAGTGCCGGCCGCTTGCCTTCGAAATTGGCTATATTGATGGTGGGTATCAATTGCTTGGCTCGATGCAGCTGTCGGATGGTATCTCGAGCGCATATACAAATATTAAGCCGCCCCCGCCTTTTCTCGAAGAGGGTAGCCAGACCACGGATTTTACAGCGGATCCGTTAAATATTAAGGAAATTAACGGTTTGATATTTGATCGTCCGGGCAAGAGCAGGATTACCTTTGACGGGACCGTAAACATACTGGCGGACATCGAGAAGATCGGCAGCCTGGAGGACTACGCCGACATGGGCGTGACCGGCGTCGTGGGTTTCGACACCGGTCAGTTCCAGTCCCTGGCAGGCAGGTCCGCCGTCGTTAATATGTACGAGCTCACCTTTGCTGAGGCGCCGGTTATTTTTGTCTACGACAGCGACCACAACCTGATTGACGGTGCAGGAATCGTATCTAACGAAAATTATAACCCAGACACCGGGGAGCTTTCTTTTTCCGTTTCACACTTATCATCTTTTGAGGCGGCGGGGCTGGAGCTGATTCAGCTTACGCCGGATGCGGCAGGCATCCGGGTTGGCGACACGGTGGAACTGAACGCAACGGAGATTTACAGCAACGGCGAGATGCTAACGCTGGATAATGCAGCCTGGAGCAGCAGCGACACGACAATAGCCGCAGTAGACGACACAGGTTTGGTCACGGGTCTTACCCCGGGCGTCTGTGTTATAAGCGCCACTAAGAGCGATGTGACTGGCGAAGCGAATATAAACGTAACAGCAGCAGAGCTTGAGCAGATCACGGTCAGCCCAACTGAAGCAGTTGTAACAGCCGGGAGAACGTACCAGTTCAGCGCCGCCGGCCGGTTCAGCAACGGCGAGACGCTAGCGTTAGATAATGCAGCCTGGAGCAGCAGCGACCCGGCAGTAGCCGCAGTAGACGACACAGGTTTGGTCACGGGTCTTACCCCGGGCGTCTGTGTTATAAGCGCCAATAGGAGCGATGTGACTGGCGAAGCGAACATAACCGTAACAGCAGCAGAGCTTGAGCAGATCACGGTCAGCCCAACTGAAGCAGTTGTAAAAGCCGGTAGAACATACCAGTTCACCGCCGCCGGCCGGTTCAGCAACGGCGAAACGCTGCCGCTATACGATGCAGCCTGGGACAGCAGCAACCCGGCAGTTGCCTTGGTGGGCAACACCGGCCAGGTTCTTGGCCTGTCAGCTGGATCTTGTAAAATTACAGCTGGATTAGACGGTATCAACGGTGAGGCCAGTTTAATAGTGAGAAAAAGAAGCAGCGGTACAAGCACCGGCAGTAGCAGCGAGGGAAGCGCGATCCCACAGCCGGAAGTGATTGTTGAAAGCAAGGGAAAGTTAGCTTTCTGCCAATTTATCAGCTGGCCGGGCCTGAATTTGACTATGGTAATATTTGACATAATTGACGGTATCATTATGGATGAAGTATAATATTAGGATGAATGGGCGTAAACACCAAGGTAAGGATTCCTTATTTTGCTGTTATTGCGCCTAAGATAGAGGTGGTTTTATGCTCGGATTTATTAAAAACTGGCTGGATGATAACGCCCGCGAAGTCAAGAAACTGCAGCGGGTTGTTGATGAAATTAATAAGCTGGAACAAAAGATGGCTGCCATGTCGGAAAATGATCTCAAGGGTATGACCGCAGTTTTCAGGCAGAGTCTGGACCAGGGGCAGACCTTGGATGATATCCTGCCCGAAGCCTTTGCCGTGGTGCGCGAAGTATCTCGTAGGGTATTGGGCATGAGGCATTTTGACGTCCAGTTAATGGGCGGGATCGGACTGCACCAGGGTCGTATCGCCGAGATGAAAACAGGCGAAGGTAAAACCCTGGTGGCCACACTTCCCGTTTACCTGAACGCGCTGACCGGCAGGGGTGTCCATGTAATCACTGTGAACGACTACCTTGCCCGCAGGGATAGTGAGTGGATGGGCCAGATTTACAGGTATCTTGGTTTGAGCGTGGGCCTGGTGGTGCACGGGCTCGACTGGGAGAACCGCAAGCGGGCCTACCGTTCCGATGTTGCCTACGGCACAAACAACGAGTTCGGCTTCGATTACCTGCGCGACAACATGGCCATGCACCCGGACCAGCTTGTCCAGCGGGAGCTTCACTACGCCATTGTCGACGAAGTGGACAGCATTCTCATTGACGAAGCCAGGACTCCGCTTATTATTTCGGGCCAGGCTGATAAGTCCACTGATTTATACTATACCTTTGCCAGGATTGTACCACGCCTGATCAGGGAAACCGACTACAACGTGGACGAAAAGGCCCATACCGTGGCGATTACTGAGTCAGGTGTAGCCAAGGTGGAGAGAACTTTAGGTGTTGAAAACCTTTACGACGATAAAAACATCGAGCTCACCCACCATCTCAACCAGGCGCTAAAGGCACACGGCCTCATGAAAAAAGACAAAGACTACGTAGTTAAGGACGGCCAGGTAATCATCGTGGATGAATTTACCGGACGGCTGATGTTCGGCAGGCGCTACAGTGACGGCCTGCACCAGGCCATAGAGGCCAAGGAAGGTGTCAAGATCGAGAGAGAATCCCAAACCCTGGCGACTATCACTTTTCAAAACTACTTCAGGATGTACGACAAGCTGGCCGGCATGACCGGCACGGCGGTCACCGAGGAACAGGAATTTAAAAAGATATACGGGTTGGACGTGTTGGTCATACCCACCAACAAGCCGATGATACGCAAAGACATGCCGGATGTGATTTACAAGACCGAGCCGGCCAAGTTCCGGGCGGTAGTTGAGGAAATCGTTGCCAGGCATAAAGCGGGGCAGCCGGTTCTTGTAGGGACTATATCTATAGAAAAATCGGAAATCCTGAGCGGCATGCTTAAAAAGAAAGGCGTTCCCCACCAGGTGCTTAATGCCAAATTCCATGACAAAGAAGCTGAGATAGTGGCCCAAGCAGGCCGTCTCGGATCTGTGACCATTGCTACCAATATGGCCGGGCGGGGTACCGATATCCTGCTGGGCGGCAACCCTGATTTTCTTGCCAGACAGGACCTGAGCCGCCAGAATCAAAACTTTGAAGCTGCCGGAGAACTCACTGATCTCACGGCTGAGCCGGACGAACAGGCGTTAAGAGTCCTTCAGGAAAAACACAAAAAGCAGAGCGAAGAAGAGTGGCGCCGCGTTGTTGAATTAGGAGGGCTCCACATCCTGGGCACGGAGCGGCATGAAAGCCGGCGGATTGACAACCAGCTCCGGGGCCGGTGCGGCCGCCAGGGCGATCCTGGCTCTACTCAGTTTTACAGCTCTCTGGAAGATGATTTGCTGAGGCTTTTCGGTTCGGATAACATTACAGGGATCATGGAACGCCTGGGAATTGAAGAAGATATGCCGATAGAGCATAACATGATCACAAAGTCCATCGAGACGGCCCAGAAGCGGGTGGAAAACCGCAACTTTGACATCCGCAAGCACGTTCTTCAATACGACGACGTGATGAACCAGCAGCGGGAGCTGATCTACAAGCAGCGGCGTCAGGTACTGACCGGGGAAAACATGAAGGAAAATATCCTGGAGATGATTGAAGCCAGTGTAGAGCGCACGGTTAGCGCTTACGCGCCGGAAGGGGTTTATCCGGAAGAGTGGGACTTAAATGGTCTGTTGGAACATGCCGGCCAGCTGTTTCTTCCAGGGAGAAATTTGACTGTTGAAGAGATTGAAGGAATGGAGCGCAAGGAGCTCAGAAATATTCTGGTTGAAAAGTCCCACGAGGCTTACGAGGAAAGGGAACAGGAATTAGGCCCGGAAACCATGCGCGAGATTGAGCAGGCAATCATGCTGAGGATCGTGGATGAAAAGTGGATGGACCACCTGGACGCCATGGACCAGCTCAGGGAGGGTATCGGACTCCGCGCGTATGGGCAGAAGGATCCCCTGATTGAATACAAGTTTGAAGGATACGAAATGTTTCAGAATATGATCGATATGATTCAAGAAGATGTAGTGCGGTATATCTTCCGGGTTAACGTGGTTCAGCCCGAGCAGCAGCAGAAGCGCCAGGTGATGGAAAACCGGGGTGACGAGGGCTCTAAACAGCCTGCCCGCAGGGAAATTAAAGTGGGCCGCAATGATCCCTGCCCGTGCGGCAGCGGCAAAAAGTTCAAAAAATGCTGCGGCCGGGCAGAAGCCGTGTAGTGTATTTAAAAATGGAGTAGGATTGGTGATCATCTTGTTTGCTGAATCAAAAAAAGAAATTGAGTCCATGGGTAAAAGGCTGAATGATTTGAGGGTTTCTCTTTGACATAGTCCAAAAGGAAGAGGAAATTTCCCTGCTGGAAAAGCAGATGCTAGCCCCGGGTTTTTGGGACGACCAGGATACAGCTCAAAAAATTGTCCAGCGTGTGGCCGCCCTGCGTGACCGGGTCAATGTTTTTGAGGAACTGGCTGGTGACTACGAGGATTTGTGTGTGCTTGTTGAATTGGGTGAAGACGAGGAAGACGAGGCTATTTTTGCGGAATTAAAAAGTGGCCTGGTTTCGGTATCCAGAAGGGTAGCGGAACTGGAGCTGGCTGTCCTTTTAAACGGGCCTTATGACCGGGGCAACGCCATCATATCCCTTCACGCGGGCGCAGGGGGCACCGAAGCTCAGGACTGGGTAGAGATGCTGCTGCGGATGTATACCAGGTGGGCGGAGCGGCACCGGTTTAAAGTGGAAATCCTTGATATGCTGCCGGGTGACGAGGCGGGCACCAAGAGCGCGACCATTGAGGTGGTCGGTCCTAACGCTTATGGTTACCTCCGCTCGGAAAAGGGCGTGCACCGCCTGGTCCGGGTTTCACCCTTTGACGCTGCGGGGCGGCGCCATACCTCCTTCGCCTCCGTTGACGTTTTGCCGGAAGTGGAAGATGACGTTGACGTGCAGATCAGCCAGGAAGATTTGAGAATTGACACCTACCGCTCCGGGGGAGCGGGCGGGCAGCACGTGAATAAAACTGACTCTGCAGTTCGTATCACGCACCTTCCATCTGGCATCGTGGTGTCCTGCCAGAACGAGCGCTCGCAGCTGTCAAACCGCCTGACAGCCATGAAAATGCTCAAAGCCAAGCTAACAGACATGGAAATGCGCAAGAAAGAGGCAGAGCTAGCCGCCCTGCGCAGCGACCACCAGGAAATATCCTGGGGGAGCCAGATCCGCTCATACGTTTTTCAACCCTACAGCCTGGTTAAGGACCACCGCACCGGGGAGGAAATGGGGAACGTCGGCGCTGTTATGGATGGGGAAATAGACTCCTTCGTCGCGGCTTACCTGCGGGAAAAAGCCCGGCTACAATAACATTAATATCGACAGCACAGCCGCGCCGCACAAATGCGGCGCTTTTTTTTGATTCCATTAAGCGTTCATAGGCCCGGTGTATTCTGGATATCCTAGCATTGAATGCCATATCCTACGATTTACGTATTTTTGGAGTGTCGCAAATGGTGTTAATAATACTCCGGGAGATAGCTGGCGCAAGCATTGGGGTGATCTTGATCGCCCTGGGACTGGACATGTTTCTTATTCCCAACAAGATAGCGGCCGGAGGAGTAAGCGGCATTGCCACCATTTTGTACTACTTAATCAACGTCCCTGTAGGTTTAGCCATGCTGGTCCTGAATGTGCCACTTTTTGCCATGGGCATTTACCGGATGGGGCTGCGGTTCGGGTTTCGTTCCCTTTTTGGTACCATTGCCCTCTCCCTGGCAGTTGACGCCCTCGCTCCCTTCCTGCCGGCGCCGACCCAGGACATCCTGCTTGCCAGCCTTTTTGGAGGTGTGCTGGTAGGTCTTGGCCTGGGACTGGTTTTTCGTCATAACGGTACCACGGGAGGAACCGATCTCGCCGCTGCCGTGCTGCGGACCTATACCGGGGCTAATATTGGACAGTTGCTTTTTCTGGTAGACGCTTCGGTCGTGATCGCGGCAGGGATTGTTTTTCAATCGGCCGAGCTGGCGATGTACGCGCTGATAACCATTTTTGTGACCGCCTGGATGATCGACCTGGTTCAGGAAGGGTTTAGTTGTTCCAGGGCCTTTCTAATCATTTCCAACCGTCCGGCAGAGATATCAGATTCCATTGTTAAAAAACTAAACCGGGGCGCTACGGCATGGACCGCACGCGGTGTTTTTACAGGCGACCAAAAAGAGGTTATCCTCTCAGTAGTTCACCGCTCGGAGGTTACCCGCCTGAAAGACCTGGTTTATGAAATTGACCCGCAGGCCTTTGTGATCCTGGCGGATGTGCACGAGGTGCTAGGCGAGGGTTTCAAAGTGTTTAGATGAAGCAAGAAATGTTAATGCTCAGGCTACTTACTTTTTATAGCAGGCAATTGTTTAAAGCTTAATAAAAATATGTTGGAATAAAGAGCCTGGATTACCGGTTCTTTATCTTTTTTTCCCCAAATAGGGAGGATTCTAAGTCCTGCTGTCGAATTACTCAAGCACGTGTTGTGTTCTGTCGTTGCTTCCCAATCATAGAATTGGATACCTGGCACAAAGGCTCCGAAAACTGCCAATGATTGCAAATGAGAGGTGCAAGGTTTGATCCAATTACAAAATGTCACCAAAATTTACGCTAATGATGTTAGAGCCCTTTCCGATGTTACCCTGCGCATCCGTAAAGGCGAGTTTGTGTTTCTGGTCGGACCCAGCGGGGCGGGAAAGTCAACCTTGACCAAGCTCTTGTACCGGGAAGAGCTGCCCTCACGGGGGCATATTATTTTCAACGGGAAAAGTATCGTCCGCATGAGACCCCGGGAAGTCCCATATCTGCGGCGCAAAATAGGCATGATCTTCCAGGATTTTCGCCTGCTCCCCCAAAAAACTGTTTTTGAAAACGTGGCCTTCGCCCTGGAGGTTGTCGGCGCATCGAACCGGGAGATCAGAAAGGCAGTTCCCGCTGTGCTGGGAATGGTGGGCCTTACGGAAAAATCTTCTGTTTTTCCTGACCACCTCTCCGGAGGCGAGCAGCAAAGAGTTAGCGTGGCCCGTGCGATTGTCAACAACCCGCTCCTGATTATAGCCGACGAACCTACCGGCAACCTGGATCCGGAAACAGCCTGGGAATTGATGAAACTGCTTTTAGATATTAACCGGCGTGGGACCACCATTATCATGGCATCCCATGCCTGGGATATTGTAGACGCCATGAAAAGGCGCGTCGTGGAGCTGTCTGGCGGTAAAGTAGTGCGGGATGAGGAAGAAGGGTCTTACCGCTATGAGGCTTAAAACAATAACTTACTACCTGCGGGAAGCGGTTCAGTCAATAATTCGCAACAGTTGGCTTTCAGTGACGTCAGTTGGGGTAGTGGCAGTATCCCTTTTGATTTTGGGCTGTTCTCTGCTGCTTGTGTTAAATGCCAATAATATCGCGGCTAACCTGGAGTCCAGCGTTGAAATCAGCGCCTTTTTAAATGAGGGGGCATCTGTCAACGACGTTAATAACTTAAAGCTGAAGCTGGAGTCTTTGTCCGAGGTAGCCGAGGTCAAGTATGTGCCCAAAGAGCAGGCGCTGGAAGAGATGAAGGATAATTTCGGAGACAAAAAGGATATTCTCGCCGGTTTGGAGGAAAAAAACCCTCTGCCGGATACGTTCAGAATCAGGACCTATAACGTGGAACAGGTAGCGTCCCTGGCCCAACATCTGGAAACCTACAGCCTGGTTGAGCAGGTGCGTTACGGACAGGGCGTGGTGGAGAAACTGCTCACCCTGAGCAGGTGGGTGCGTACAGCGGGACTGCTGACCATGATCCTGCTGGGTATCGCCGCGGTTTTCCTGATTGCTACCACCATTCGTCTCTCGGTTTTTTCCAGGCGCAAGGAAATTGGTATTATGAAGTTTCTTGGTGCGACCAACTGGTTTGTACGCCTGCCATTCCTTCTGGAAGGCATGGTTCTGGGATTTTCAGGGTCGGCCTTGGCAGTATTGGTCGTGTATTTTGGATATCTTTCACTGATTGGCAACATTCAGATTTCACTGCCATTTATGCAGCTGGTAACCGATCGGAAATTAATCATACCCCTGATGGAAGGCATCCTTGCTCTGGGACTAGCCATCGGGGCGGCGGGCAGCATGATCAGCATGCGCAGGTTCCTCAAAGTATAACTCAGTTATGATACATTTTATCTGGTATCGGGGGAATAAGAATGTTTTTCAAAAAAAGAGCCTTGACCTTTGGAGTGGTTTTATTAATGCTGCTGGTTACTCTTGGGGCGGCTTATGGAGATGAACTTGACCAACAGCTCAACGAAACCAGACAGCTGCTGAACGAGAAAAGGGATGAGGTTAACCAGGCTAAGGTTGTTGTCAATGACTATTCCCGGCAGGTTTCGCTGCTTAACAGGTCAATCAGTGAAAGAACACTGCAGCTGAAGGATCTTGAAGGCAGTCTTTCAGATACCAGACAAAACTTGTTCAAGACCGAGGAAGAACTTGAAGAAGCCCGGATCAAGCTTAATAAAAGCACGGAGCTGCTTAATCAAAGAGTCCGCACCATGTACGAGGTGGGCAACGTCAGCTATCTCGAAGTCCTGTTTGAAGCCAAGGATTTCAGCGATTTCGTCAACCGCTTTGAGCTGCTTAAACGGGTTGTGCAACAGGACGCTTCGACCATCGAGCTGGTCAAGGCTGATCGTCAGGCGTTAAATAATAAGAAGGCTGATCTTCAGGTGAAGCAGGAAAGGCTTAACACCATGATTGCCGAGCAGGATGCGGCGCGCCAGGAGCTGGCGTCCAAGCAGAACGAGAGGAGCGCACTCTTGCGGGAGGCCGAGCGCAATATGTGGGACATCGAGGCCGAGGCTGCAAAACTGGAGGCTCAGGAGCAGGAGATCCTGCGCCGGATCGCCCAGCTGCGTTCCAAGGATAGGCCACTTTCCGAAGGGCCATTCGCCTGGCCTGTACCCGGTAATACATATATATCATCGTATTTTGGCCCCCGTGTACACCCCATTTTGGGAACCAGCAGGATGCATAACGGGATCGACATACCTGCGAACACAGGCGTCACCGTAGTGGCCGCGCACGACGGAACTGTCATTGACGTAGGCTATATGAGCGGCTACGGTAATATTGTCATGATCGACCACGGCGGCGGGCTTACAACCCTCTACTCGCACCTGTCTGCCCAGCTTGTTTCCCAGGGACAGGAAGTAAGGAAGGGCGACGCTATAGCCAGGGTCGGCAGTACAGGACTTTCCACCGGGCCGCACCTGGATTTTTCGGTGAGGTTGAACGGAAGTCCCGTAAACCCGTTAAATTATTTCTAATCCACCTGAAGTGTAAAGTTTTGTTTTGTTAATAAAGAGGGTTTGTTAATTTGTTAGCCGCTGTTGTTTGAAGGCAACGAGCGCCTTTAAACAACAAGGGGATTTATGGGCAGCCTCTATCTTTTGGGGCTCTTTTTTTGTACAGTTGTAATTATTCCCAGTTTGTTGTAGTATAATAAACGTATTGAGGATAGAACGGCAGGTGTTAAGATTATTGGGAAACAACGACTTGTATGCCAGGTCCGGAGGCGGCAAGTGGCTGAAGGTTCTGGCGGTTTTTATCTTTGCCCTGGTTATCGTCGCGGGCGGTTTATTTGCCAGCAATTACAAGCATTTTAGCAATTTAATCAAGGTTATAACTCTTGTCAGGACCCAGTACCTGGTTCCGGTCAACACCACCCTCTTGGTAGACGGGGCGATTAAAGGGATTGTAAATTCGCTGAACGACCCTTACTCTGTTTACCTCGATCCCCAGACATTTTCCCAGCTTCAGGACCAGATTAAAGGGTCGTTTGGCGGCCTGGGCATTCTGGTGGGGGTAAAAGAACAGTACCTTACGGTGGTGCGCGCCTATTCAGGAACACCGGCTGCAAAGAAGGGGATCGTTGCCGGGGATATAATAACCCATATCAATGACAGTGACGCCAAAGGGTTGGAGCTTGAAACTGCTATAAATTTGATGCGTGGCCCGGTTGGATCCGCCATAAAGTTGACTGTCAGCAGGCAGGGCGCCCCCGAACCGCTGCACTTTGAACTGGTTAGGGAAGAAATTAACGTGCCCACAGTAGAGGGGCATGTCCTGCCCGGCTCTAACATCGGTTACGTAGCTATCAGCCAATTTACCGAGCGTACGGCTGAGGAGATGAGAGAGACCCTGAACACACTGCAGGGCGAGCGTGTGAAAGGACTTATTTTGGATCTGCGCGATAACCCGGGCGGTGAACTCATTGCCGCGGTAAACGTGGCCAAGAATTTCATTCCCAAGGGACCTATTGTATATATTGACTACCGGCTCGGCAGGGACCAGGAGTTCCCGTCGGAAGGGCGGACAATCCAGCTTCCGCTGGTAGTATTGATCAACGGTGGCAGCGCCAGTGCGGCTGAAATCCTGGCCGGAGCTGTAAAAGACACCGGAGCGGGAACTTTGGTAGGTGGAAAAACATTCGGCAAGGGAATTGTGCAGACGGTATTTCCCCTTGACAACGGTGCAGGGCTGAAGTTGACCACGGCCCGCTACCTGACCCCTCTTAGGAACGACATTCATCAAAAAGGAGTTGAGCCGGACTTTACCGTCCAGCCCCTGGATGACTGGTCCCGTGACTCCCAGCTGGACAGGGCGATAGAACTGATGCAGCAGAAGATAGCAGGCTGAAACACTAAGCCGTGGGAAAGGTTCCGCGGCTTTTTTGCAGATTTACGGGGTGACGCTGTTGTTTCCTTTTATTGAAGTGCTTCCCTTAATATTGAGTTCCTTCCTGCAGGCTTTTTTGAATCCGGCCTTCCTTATCGTGTTTATTATAGTGTTTATGATTATTGCCATGCAGTACAGGCGGATGGACAGGCTGAAGGAGGAGTTTTTCGGGCTTAAGTCCGGTCGTGTCTTCAGCAATCTTTTTACGGCAGCAGGGTACGGTCTGTTGGGCGGCCTTGCCGGGAGTTGCCTGATGGTATTTATCGGGCTGACAATTTCCGGTGAACTTTATTACCTGTGGCCTGTGGCCATACTGTTGATGCTTATCAACATGCGTTTTTTGTGCTTTGCTTACGCCGGCGGCATACTGGCGCTGTCGAATTTACTCTTTGGGTTCCCCCAGATTAATGTCTCACAGATCCTGGCCCTGGTGGCCGTCCTGCACATGGTGGAGAGTTTTTTAATCCTGGCCAGCGGACACCTCGGAGCGTCGCCGGCTTATATCAAAGGACCGGGGGGGAAAGTCATCGGCGGCTTCACCCTGCAGAAGTTCTGGCCCATTCCCATCGTGGTCCTGGCAGTGGTGACAGGGGTGACTGTGGAAGGCGGCATAGACATGCCCGGATGGTGGCCGCTGATTAAACCGGGAGTTCCCGGTGACCCCCGGAACTTGACCTATATGATGCTGCCGCTGGTGGCCGGCCTCGGTTATGGTGATATAGCCATCGCCAGGAGCCCTGGTGAGAAAAGCCGCCTGTCCGCTCTCTTGCTGGGTTTTTACAGCCTGATCCTGCTGGTGCTGGCTGTCCTTGCCGGGGAGAGCCGGATGGTGGCCCTGGTCGCCGCGCTGTTCTCTCCTCTGGGCCACGAAGCGCTTATTTATATCGGGAAAACGATTGAGCTCCAGGGCAAACCTCTCTATGTCCCGCCCCAAACGGGTTTAAGGGTGCTGGACGTGCTTCCGGATGGGCCTGCCTGGCGCGCGGGGCTGCGTTCAGGTGACATCATTATATCTGTAAACGGGGAAAAGCCTTTGGGCAAATCTGACTTTTATCAGCGCCTGCAGGGAGCCCTTGTGCCTCTGGTTGTAGAATACTATAGCCGGGAAGCAAAAAAAAACCGGTCCGGACGAATCGTGCCTCCCGGACAGGGCAAACCATGGGGTATTGTACCTGTACCGGAGGGCAATGAAGATAGGTACGTGGAGCTGCTGACCACCGGGATGCTGGGCCGCTGGCTGCAGAAGCTTTGGAGTAAATTTAAGCGTTGACACGTTTTTCAGGACGGGGATATAATCGATTAAAGGGTATTGGAGGCTGCATTTTTCACGGAGGTGAAGACAGGTGTGTGAAGCCAACGCTTACTTGAGGAACCAGGGCGAACAGGACGAGCTGTTTCTGGAAATGGTTGATCGCGTGGTGCCTCACGAGGACGGCCTGCTGCTGGAGGATATTTACGGCAGCAGAAAGATAATCAAAGCAAAAATTATTGAACTGGCCCTGGTCGACCACAAAATCTTTCTCGAAAGAATTTAAAATAATATTTCAACCACGGGGACTTTTGGTTGTTATCGGACCCGTGGTTCTTATGTTATGCAGGTCAAAAAATAGTCCTCCTGCCGGTATGGCAGGAGGCATCACAGGAGGTCCCGGTTTATCAGGTTTATTAGTTTAAAAATCCGTTTATCCGGGGGTTAGAGCATGAACAGGATACCATATAGTGAAGAGTTTGATCTGAGTGTGGTGCACGACCTGGACGAGCTTAATAATATGGCTAAATTATGCATCCGTTGCGGGCTGCGTCAAGGATGCACAGGCGTTGTTTTCGGAGAGGGCAATGCCGGTTCCGGTTTAATGTTGATCGGTGAGGGGCCCGGCGCCGATGAGGACCGCCTGGGCCGTCCATTTGTCGGTAAGGCCGGGCAGCTGCTGGACAATATCCTGCAGGCAATCGGCCTGGAAAGGTTTACCCACACCTATATAGCCAACGTGGTCAAATGCAGGCCGCCGGGCAACAGGGCGCCCGGACCGGAAGAGGCCATGCAGTGCCTGCCGTGGCTGCACCGGCAGATTGAGTTAATTTCACCCCGCATTATAGTCCTCCTGGGGAACACGGCACTTCAGTATCTTATAGATCCCTCGGCAAGGATCACCAAGATGCGGGGCCATTGGCTGACAAGCAAAAGTGGGATTAAAATCATGCCTACCTACCACCCAGCGGCATTGTTAAGAGACATGAGCAAGAAGCGTCCTGTTTGGGAGGATTTCCAGAAGGTAAGCGAGGAATTTAAGAAACTATAATCGAAAGTGAAGCCGGGGGGTTGCCCCCGGCATTATTATCCGGTAAATATAGGCTCGTTTTCAACCTCGATCGCGCCGTTTCCGGCGCAGTTGTCTACAGCGGGTATGAAATCAACCTCGGTTGGCCAGGCCTTAACCCCTTCTTTCCTCGCCTGCTCAAGCAGTGCCATATACCGCCTTTCCGCAGCATTGATTTTAAATATGATGTGTTCAGCAAGGTCATAGTCCGAGTGGTTCATCTCCTGGATTGCCTGTTGCCATTCGATTCGGGCATTCTCCACATCAAACACCAGGGGGGGAGGCGAAGGCTTTTCCGTCATCTCCCTGTTCTTGAAAAATTCCGCCATGTTTAAATTCTTCAGGGTCGAAACGATATCCATTAATAATCACCTCAGCAATTATTATAATGGATTTAACTGGTAAATAGAAGGTCATTTTACATTATGTTACAAAACATGTCAGATTTTTCGTTCGACCCTTCGCTCAATATTTAGACAATGTTTTTGGCATAATATAAAAAACAAGTAAGCCAACGGGGTGAATGCTGTGAATGGGCAAAAGTTGTACCGCCATTTAATAATTCTGATTCTGATCATGTTCATCCTGATGCCTTTTTTACACGGGTGTGCCCAAAAGGTGCAACCCCAAAAAAAACCTGCGGGGAACAGCCGTGAGCAGGAGATAAAAATAGCGGTTAGCCTTGCCGATATGGAGAGGGACACCAGCCAGATTTTTAAAAAGACTATGTCCGGGCGTCAGGGCCAGAATGGGCAAGGTCAGCAGGGCAATGGCCAGGGAGGGCAAAGCCAGCAGGCCAGCCTGGACGCCCCCGCTGTAATTCCTGTACAAACCGGGGGTCAGAGTGGAGCACAGGGCCAAACCGGCAGTCAAGCAGGTGGTCAGGGTGGAGCACAGGGCCAGACCGGTAAGGCAGGCGCCCAAAATGGCGGGCAGCGGGTTAATATCACCTGGCTGGACGCTAAAAATGATCCGGCAAGGCAAGAAAAGGAGCTTGACCAGCTGTTAAATCAGAACGTCAAAGCTGTCATCCTTCAGGTGGTTGACCCTTCCGCCGGCCCCAGGATGGTGCGGCGGTTGGCCCAGGCCAATATTAAGGTCATTGCTCTGGGGACACTCCCTCCTAATTCACCTCTGGATGGTTATATAACATCAGATCATGCCAGAACGGGGGAACTACAGGCCCGTTACCTGCTAAGCATGGCACAGGGCCGGACCACCCCGTTAAGAACGGTGATACTTCAAGGAGACAAATATGACCAGTCTTCGCGGGAAATAGCCTCCTCAGTCCTTGAAAATTTGAAAAATCAACCCAGCGTGCAGGTCGTTCTGGTCCAGGACCATCCCCGTGCTGACCCCCAAATGGCGTCAGCAACTATTGACCGTGTGCTCAGGTCCACCAACGACCAGATTGACGCGGTTCTTGCCACCGACGGCAGGATGGCGGCGGCAGTCGCAGAAATGCTTAAGGCCCGTGGCCTCAGCCAGCGGGTAGTAACCGTCGGTGTTGGGGCTGACCAGCGGACTTGCCGGGCGTTGGTTGCCGGTGAGCATGATGCTGAAGTAGACATGATGCCTGACCTGATCGCGAATTACGCTTATGACGCCGCTTTAGGACTGGCCACTACAGGGCACTGGCAGTACGACCGGCAGGTTAGGAACGGGGACTTTGATGTTCCTGCCAAAATAACCCCGGTGCGCCTGGTTACCCGTGAAGAGGCCTATCTGTTGGAGCAGCGCTGGGGTGACCTGGCCGGGCAGCAAGGCCAGCAGGGGCAGCAAGGTGGTGATCAGGGCCAGCAGGGACAGGGTGGCAACAACCAGGCTGGCGGGCAAGATCAGGAACAGAGTGGCGGACAGGAGCAGCAGGGCGGCCAGAAGACCACGTTGAAGATTACTACCCAGGACGGAAAAGTAGTTGAGATGCAGATTAACGGCGAGATTAAAAAGATAGAAACAATAGAAGGCCCCGGCGCCGGCCAGGAGCAAGAGCAGCAGGGCGGTCAGGGTGAAGACGAAGGCGAAGACGGTCAGGGTAACGGCGGTGGCGGCGGTGGCGGCGGCAGCCAGGGAAGCGCCGGCCAGTCCTAAAGGTTTTACGGGCATAAGTTTTTAAAACATAGGCGGCGTTAGGCGCATTCCCATAGGGACATTTTATGAACCGTGGGTTTTGGGTGAGGCAGACAGCAGATCAAGCTGTCTGCCTTTGCCGTTGTTCAGCTATTTTCTCGGCTTCTTCGGCGAAAGCGCCGACGACTCCGATGTCACGGTAGTGAATAATGATTTCCTGTTCTGCCGTTCTGGAGTACCGCTCTGCCCTCTCACCGATCTCGATCTTCTCGATAAATACGTTCAGCAGTTCACCGCTTAGCTCGTTTATCTCAGTATACCGTTTCGCCTTATTGATAAATCGGGTGACATTGGAGATGGAATCCTGCAGTTCTTCGATCCGCTCCGCAGTCTTAGGGATTCGCTCCTTCAGGCTTTTTTGCTCTGCGTTATAGTCGCCGGACAGCATTCGGAACTGCTCATTGGTCACCTTGCCAAGCACATTATCCTCGTATAACCGTTTGAACAGGGTGCTGAGATCAGTATCCCTGCGGCGCATCAATTCCAGTTCTCTTTGAAGCCGCTCAATCTCACGCCGGATTTCTGCGTTGTTTTTCCGGTTTATGTACTGGATAAATAATGCTTCCTGCTGCCGTGCGAAGTGGGTCACTCTCAGCAAATCATCCAGCACGATTGCAGCCAGATGGACTTCCCGAAGATAATGCGCGCTGCACTTTTCCTTGCCGCGTTTCCTGTAGGTGGAACACATAAAATTGTTTTTCACAGCGGCCATGGTGTGCGCCCGATGGAGAATCATCTTTTCTCCGCAATCGATGCACCGGACCAATCCTGAGAACATATCCTGCTCAACCATGTTCGCCCTGCGCCTTTTGCGCTTGCGGATGTCCTGCACAATATCCCATGTTTCCTTCGTAACAAGCGGTTCGTGAGTGTTTTTAAACCGAAGCTGGTCGGATTCGGGACGCTTGATCCGTTTCTTATTCTTGTAGGATACCGTGGTGTATTTTAGGCTGATGGTGTGCCCAAGATAGACTACATACTCTAAAATATCGGCAACAGATCTGCTGTTCCAATCATAAGGTCTGGTTACATCTACATTGGTCAAAAGGACGCCGGTCTTGCTGTAATAATAATATCCGGGTGTGAAAACCTGCTCACTTTTTAGCTGCTTGGCAATCTGAGCAGGGCCTTTCCCGCCAACGCAAAGGCTGAAAATTCTCTGCACTATTGGTGCGGCATCCTCGTCGGGAACAATCTTGCTTTTGGGATTGTTCTCATCCTTTTTGTAACCATAGGGTGCTCTGGTCGTCACACGTTCGCCTCGTTCCGCTTTCGATTTAACGACCGCACGGATTTTTCGGCTGGTGTCTTTGGCATAGAAATCGTTGAACAGGTTCACGAACGGGGTGAAGTCATTGTCGCCATATAGGCTGTCTACGTTATTATTGATGGCAATGAAGCGGACTCCGTAACTGGGGAATATCATCTCGGTGTACTGCCCGACCAGTAAATAATCTCTGCCGAGACGGGACATATCCTTAACGATAATCGTAGCCACTTCGTCGTTTTCCACCATATTCATCAGCTCTTTCCATGCAGGGCGGTTGAAGTTTGTGCCGCTGTAGCCATCGTCAGAAAGGAAGAGGATGTTCTCAAAGCCGTTGTCGGTGGCATATTTCTCCAGCATCAGCCTTTGATTTTGGATGCTGTTGGATTCGCCGTCGCGCTCGTCCTCCTGGCTCAGCCTGCCGTAGAGTATTGTATATTTTAGGTTTGCCTGTGTCATAAATACCTCCTTTTCGTTTGGCAAACCGATACGGAATGTTGGTTCTGCGGATTGCTCCGCAATCCCAAGCATACCGAAGAGTTTGCCGAAAGTCTACTGAATTATCAGAAAGATTTTCTCTCTGTTTCATGCTCCTTGTCGATTAAGGAGAGCAGCTTATCTGTGGGTAATGAGACGGCTGCTTTGGGGAACACAGAACTGACGGCGAATTTTTTCCCGCCCACAATCATGTGGCGTTTCAGGCATATACTGTCGGTCTGCTCCTTTAATTCCGTGTCCTCGAACAGCGGAATAGACTTACCGTCAAGCGTTTTGTCTTTGATACCCGCCGTTTCATAGCTGCCCCAGATGCCGGTTTCGATGTAGTATTGGGATTCCTTTTTGGTTTTCCTGCCCCATAACCGATGCTTCCGTATACCCTTCTCTTTAAACAGTTCCTCGATTTTAGGTTTGCTCGGGTGCCCATCCGGGAGCAGAAATATGTAATTCGGAAAGACGTAAGCGGTAATACAATTCTGCTGAGGTTTCATAAATTTACACTTCCTTTCTGTTTTCATGCTGAAAATTATAGATCTGTTCGAAGGTCGGATGCGCCGCGCCGCTGCCACAACTGCAAACGCTTCTTCCTCCTGAGCAACGGTTATGACACCTGCTACTGCAATAACGTGGCTCCCGGTGAAACGGAAAAGACCTGCCGCAAGGTTGGGGCGCATAAAAAGGAAGCGCGCAAGGAAGGAAAAACACCCGCGCATCTTGAGTATGACAAGGTATATAACCGCTTAAAGACCCGTCGGGCACGAGGCAAGCTCTCCGTCGATGAATGGACGCCGCTGTTGCCTTGGCGCTGGAGTACAAGGACAAAGCCGAGGCCGGAAAGATAGAGGACGTAAAAAGATTTGTG
>DFAP01000001.1:0-1636 GCA_002365855.1 Pelotomaculum sp. UBA3103
TTTTACCGCTGGGCTTAAATTTATTCTTATATAATAGAGTTTTTATATTAAGAAAGGTTGCGCACCAATAGAGATATTTTTGAAAAAAAGATAGACATAATACGACATAATTCAGCATATTATCTTGAACCCGAGGGTGTACTATATTTTGTATAAACATTAAAGGTTTCTTCAAATATTTGTCGTAATTTATAACTTATTACCAATAAAGTACGGAGGTAAAAAGCTTGAATTTTAAATTATTCGGCAAAAATGAAACTCGCCATGATATAGCGGAATTTATTTTTAAAAATTATTATAAAACCGCATATTATACCGCCTACAAATATTGTGATGATCATTTAATGGCCGAGGAGGCTGCCCAAGAAACTATTTTTCAGGCTATAAAGAATTTTGACCAGCTAAAAGATCCGGGCAAGCTGGAGCCCTGGCTAAAAGCTATAGCAAGAAACACTGTATTTAAAATGCTCAAGGCAATGATTAAAAGAATAACTTATAGTATCATTGACTTTGAGGATATAAAAAATGATCCGTTGACTATAGTTGAGAATGAAGAAATCATCAGAGAAATGCGACAAATAATAAGGAATTTAGATGAACCTCACCATGCTATAATTGTTCTATATTATTATAAAAACATAAAAATAAAGGAAATATCGTCCATCTTGAATATTTCAGAAGGAACAATCAGGTCCGTTTTGCATCGGGGCAGGAACAAGGTTAAGAGAGAATTAATTAAAAGGGGATTTATTGAAGGGTTGGAGGAAGGCGGTGTAGATATTAATGAACCCCAAAGACAAAATAGATAATCTTATAACGCGGGCAATAGAGGCAAACATTAACGAAGGGCTTTCAAAAGAAATTAATTTGGATGAAGAATGGGTTAAGTTTAAAAGAGAATATTTTCCGCAAAAAAGCTATTTTCATTTGCATAAAAGTATTGCTGTAATGATTCCCGTTTTATTCGGTGTTGGGATCCTATTTAGTTTATTGTTTCCAGTGCAGGCTAAGGCGATAAGTTCAAAGTCTTTGGAGTTCTTCAAATCATTTATGGTTGGAAAAGTTCAAACTGTAGGCACCGATTATGCGAACAAAAGCTCCGCCGATAAAAGCATAAATAGCTTAAGTCCGGAAATTATTGAAAAGATACAATCTGTACCGTTTAAAATCCTTTTGCCCATTGATTATCTGGACGAGTATCGTATAAATTCCCTTACAGTGGACAAACTTGGTGACTCTACTGACGTTGTAATAAAATTAGCCGCAAACGATAACCGTAAGGTTACTATTCAACAAACCGACATCACACAAGGCTTTAGCCAGGGCCTTTCTTTTGATAATGAGGATGCGGTTCTAAAGAAAGTCAGGGTTAATGGACAGGAAGCAACGCTAATTACTTACAAAAAGCAGGCTGTTTCACTGACCTGGATTGATGGTGATGTTTTCGTTTCCATGGACGGTAATATTAGCGAAGACGAAATGCTCCAACTGGGTAGTAGTATGCGTAAGATTCCTTAGGATCTGTTTGAACTCTTTAATCCTAAAAAAAGAGAACCGGTGCTTTAGACCAGTACCGGTTTTCTTATCTCTCAGTCTTTTCGAAACGAGACAGGGGAACCGTCCCCCTGTCTCTTTT
>DFAP01000001.1:1965-35957 GCA_002365855.1 Pelotomaculum sp. UBA3103
CCGTAATATATTTCTTGCTCGAGGTAGTGCAGCGGGTCTAACGGCACGCCGTTTTTCAGGACTTCCATGTGCAGGTGCGGTCCTGTTGAGCGGCCGGTATTGCCGGCCAGGGCAATAACCGTACTTGAACCCACAGTGCTTCCCTCGGAAACAAGAATCTTGGAACAGTGAGCATACAATGTGCGCACACCGTCGCCGTGGTCAATAATAATCGCCAGGCCGTAGGTGCCTCTAGGACCTGCGAACACAACCCTGCCGGGAGCGGCGGCCTTAATTGGAGCGCCTGTTTCTGCGGCAATATCGATTCCTTCGTGCGGCTTTCCGTCTCTGATACCAAATGTTGAAGTTACCCTGCCGACCAGAGGCCATGATAATGACCATGCCGACAGGCTCCCGGCAGACAGCGTTTCGGCAACCAGGCCGCTGCCTGGAATAATTATCTGCTGGCCGGCTATGATTTTATCCATGTCGGACAGCCCGTTTCTGGATGCGATTAACCTGGCATCGGCCCGGTACAGCCTCGCGATGTCAGAAAGTGTTTCGCCGCGTTGCACAAGGTGCAGAGCACCGTCGGCAGGCAGTTTGAGAACCTGTCCGGCCTTAATCTTGTCGCGGTCATGAAGCCCGTTGGCCACAGCCAGCGTTTCGATGGAGAGACCGTTTTTCCAGGCAATATCAGAAAGAGTATCACCAATCCTCACCTCGTAATGAATCTGAGGAGCGGGCTGAGTTACAGCCGGCGGTGAAACATAGGGCGCACCTTCAATGATTAATTCATCCAGGCGGGCAAGGGCCGGGTTGGCGGCCCAAAGAACGGCCGCGGCGGATATTACCGCAACAGCGGCTTTAACCTTGTTAGCTCTTAAACGAAAGATTTGCGTGCTCATAAAATCACCTCTTCCAAAGCAAATCAATTGATAGCTTTACCAGAAGAGGTGATTCTTATACATATTTACTCTAACTTCCTGCGCCGTAAGTTCCCCTTCGTGCAGACTCCGCCCGACCGGTAGAAGCCTCGGCGCGGCGCAGGTGTTGAAAAGCGTGCAAAAGATCGCGGTTCGTCTTGGTGCGTTTCATCTGATCAACCAGCATCTCCATGGAATCCCATGAAGTAGCCCCAACGGTGGCTTTGCGAAACTGCCAGATCATCTCCAGCTCTTCCCTGGACAGCAGCAGTTCTTCCTTTCGTGTTCCTGAGCGCAGGGCATCAATAGCGGGAAAAAGTCTTCTTTCCGCCAGTCGGCGGTCCAGAATCAACTCCATATTGCCGGTTCCCTTGAATTCCTCAAAAATCACATCGTCCATCCTGCTGCCGGTTTCAACCAGCGCAGTAGCCAGAATGGTCAGGCTGCCGCCCTCCTCCAATTTTCGTGCTGCGCCGAAAAAACGCTTGGGCTTGTGCAGGGCTGACGGGTCAACACCGCCGGAAAGCGTGCGGCCGCTTGGCGGAACCACCAGGTTATGCGCCCTGGCCAGCCGGGTGATGCTGTCCATCAGAATCACCACATCTTGCTTATGTTCAACCATGCGCTTGGCCCTTTCCAAAACCATGTCCGCTACTTTAACGTGGTTTTCAGGAGGCTCATCAAAGGTAGAGCTGACAACATCGCCCTTTACGGAGCGCTCAATGTCGGTGACCTCTTCGGGACGTTCATCGATCAGAAGAACCATGAGAAAGATTTCAGGGTGGTTTTTGGTAATGCTGTTGGCTATTTCCTTGAGGAGGATAGTCTTGCCTGCTTTAGGAGGAGAGACGATCAAGCCGCGCTGCCCTTTGCCGATAGGCGCAACCAGGTCGATAATGCGGGTTGACAACTTTTCTTGTTCTGTTTCCAGGGTTATTCTTTCCTGTGGATAAAGTGGGGTAAGGCCGTCAAAATGGAGCCTGCTGCCCGACTGATCCGGATCCAGACCATTAATCTGTTCTACCCGCAACAGTGCAAAATATCTCTCAGTATCTTTGGGTCGCCGCACCTGCCCTCCTACGAGGTCTCCCGTGCGCATATCAAACCGCCTGATCTGGGAGGAAGATACGTAAATATCATCATTACTCGGCAGGTACTGAAAGGGCCTTAGAAACCCGTAACCATCCGGTAGTATTTCCAGCACCCCTTTTGCGAACAAAAAACCGTTTTTCTCGGTTTGGGTCTTTAGTATTTCAAATATTAATTCTTTTTTCCTGAATTTATAGTAGCCGGGTAATTCCAGCTTTTTGGCGATGGCATAAAGTTCGACAATAGTTTTAGATTCAAGGTCGGAATAATTCAAAGGCAGCCCCCCAAACTTAACTGTATATATTAATCATTTTATAACCAGAGGGTGGCAGTTTTATGCGCCCCCGCGGCGCCGCCTTTTCTCCAGTAAAAATGTTGACAGATAATAAACTGACAGCCCGATAATTACAGCGTTAATTACGCTTCCCAACAGAAATGGATAGCCGTACTGAAGCATCTGATCCAGGTAAGAACTTAATAACGACATACCAGCAGTACCAGTCACTTCTGGAATAGACTCGGTTCCTAAAAGCACGCTCCCCACCAATACATTCAGCGTAAAGAAAAATGGCACAGCCGGTTTAAAGAAAATCACGGTTGCCACTGAGGCGATAGGATTACAGCGGGTAAGACGGGCAACCAGATAGGAAATCGGGATACTAATCACCGGTATGGGGAGAAAATCTAAGGCTAAACCCAATGCCACCCCCTTTGCTGTTTTCTTAGGTGAGTCAGGTAAGTCCATCACTTTTCTATAAAAGTTTTTAATGGTTTCTATAATGCGCGAGGTAACTCTTTTTTTAAAATACAGGATTCCCTCAGCTAACACGATATACACGATCTCCTTTTTCCCTAACTGGTTCCGCCGATAGTGAGTATGCCACCTTCCCTGGCAAAAAAAACCCTTCCATCAATATATTACCTTATTTATATGGAAGAGGCAAAACTTTATCACTTTAATATTATCTTATTTATTTTTAACCTTTTCCCAATCCTCAAGAAATTTTTTAATACCGGCATCTGTTAGAGGGTGTTTGGTCAGCTGTACCAGCACCTTATAGGGCACGGTGGCTATGTGGGCTCCTGCCTTGGCCGCTGCGGTGACGTGGACGGGGTGGCGGATGCTGGCCGCAATAACCTGGGTTTGCAGCTGGTGGCGGTCAAATATCTCCATGATATCATAAACCAGCTCGATCCCGTCCTGGCTGATATCGTCCAGGCGGCCTACAAAGGGGCTGACATAGGTGGCTCCGGCCCGGGCTGCCAGAAGAGCCTGGTTAGCGGAAAATATGAGGGTAACATTTGTCCGTATGTTTTTTTCAGATAATATTTTGGTGGCTTTCAAGCCTTCCGGCGTCATTGGCACCTTAATCACAATATTAGGATGGATACCTGCAAGCCCCAGTGATTCAGATACCATGGACAGGGCGTCAAGGCTTACTGCTTCGGCGCTGATAGGGCCATCCACAATGGAGGCAATTTCCCGGATTACCTGGGCAAGATTACGTCCTTCCCTGGCGATCAGAGACGGATTTGTGGTCACGCCGCTGACCACTCCAAGGGAATAAGCTTCCCTTATTTCATCTATATTGGCGGAATCAATAAAAAGTTTCATAACAGCACCTCTTGATCGTCCGCATCCTTAAGGACGAGGACTGTGTGTAATTCAGAGATTAGCAGAAGAGCTATACTCTGTTCGCGCTGCCAAAAATCCTGATTTTCTCCCTGATTAGTTCAACCGCCGCCTCCCTGGCAGGCGCAAGCATCTTGCGGGGATCGATCTCTTTGGAATTGGCTTCGAGCACTTTGCGCGCTGCTTCAGTAAAGGCCTCTCTTATGTTGGTATCAATATTGACCTTGCGGACTCCCAGGCGGATGGCCTCACTGATGGCTTCGTCGGGCACACCTGAAGACCCATGCAGTACGATGGGTATCTTTACAGCTGCTCTAATCTTCTTCAGGCGGTCGAAATCCAACTGGGGAATCCCTTTATACTGTCCGTGAGCGGTGCCAATAGCCACGGCAAGAGCATCTACCCCGGTCTCGCGAACAAAAATGTCGGCCTCCCCCGGGTCGGTCAGTAAAGCTTCCCGCTCGCTAACGGTAATGTCGTCCTCGGTTCCGCCGATCTTGCCAAGTTCAGCTTCCACCGAAACGCCCACCGCCCTGGCCACATCCAGCACACGCCTGGTAAGGGTGATGTTGTCCGGCAGGGGCAGCTTTGAGCCGTCAATCATGACCGAGGTAAAACCAGCGTGAATACACTGTATAGCCTGTTCGAAACTGGTCCCGTGATCCAAATGAAGCGCAACGGGTACACGGGAGCGCGCGGCGGCCAATCTGGCCAGAACAACAATGTACTCGAGCCCTGCATACTTAATGGCGCCCTGGCTGGCCTGCATGATAACCGGGGCATTTTCAGCCTCGGCAGCCGCAATAATGGCCTGAACAATCTCCATGTTGTTGCAGTTAAACGCGCCTACCGCGTAACCACCGGACTCAGCAAGTTTTAATATTTCAGCAACTCCAACTAGGGACACAAATCCTCCCACCTTTTTAACAGATATTCACAGTATGGCCGGAGAAGGCTAAAATTATGTTTTATTCCTTTTTCTGCGGGCCTTTTTCCCCTTACTTGTATTGGCCAGGCTGTCCAGGCACTTAAATCCGTTTTGAGCCAGCTCGATAGTTTCCACCTGCCGAATTACGTTCAGGTCTTCCTCCGTCTCTGCGTAAATGATATTAACACTGTCGCAGTTCTTACACTGTAATTCCAGGCAATCCGGAAAAAGCTCAACTTCTATTTTTCGATTGCCGCACTGGCAGTAAAGCGCGCCATGGTCGGCAATGTCATGAAGGCAGTTCAGTACCTCGTACATGATCTCCGAATTGTGAAAATAGTCGTCACAACCAAACTCGTCTACGAGCGTTTCCAATTCCTGCTCGTAGCTGGTAGCCATTTTGGCAACTTTAGACTCGGGTCCGATGTGGGCAAGCTCCAAGTCCGTATCCTGGCAGGACAGACAGGTGATCTCCCCGGACCAGAGAGATTTGCCGGTGAACTCCATGAAATGTTTGGAATCACAAATTAGACAGGGGATCTGCAGCCAGTAAGAGGATAGATTCTTGGTGCTTATGGTCAGCTTGGTCGCGCCGCAGGAGCAGCAAATTTGAACGGTCTTGCCCCTGCAGAAGGAGAACCTGGAAAAGTCATTAAACTCCATTTTTCCACACTCGGAGCAGCGCATTGCCAAAACAGCGCTTGTAGCAATAGGCACTGCAAAATCCCCCCTAAAATGCTGCAAATTTTTAAACCGTTAACAAACTTATATACTGCTTCTCCGCCAAGGTTAAAAGTCCTGCTTGACTTAGACGGAAGTCAATACCGCCAAAGCCGGAAAGAGCAAATCATAAGTTGTTATAAATATCCAGTAGTTATAATATCTAATCGTCTGTTGAAAGCTTTTAATTAAGGCTTGAAAACAATCTTAAGAACCCTCAGCCTGTATCTTTCTCCATTTTGCGCTTGTCATCTATTTCCAGAAGCAGCCCTTTGATCAGATAACGGACTTCAATCAGATCAAATGGTTTATTAATAAAACACCGTACCCCTTTTTTTCTGGCTTCAGTAATAATGTCCAGTTCACCATAGGCAGTCATCATTATTACCGGCAGATCCGGGATAATCTTAAGAAGTTCTTCAAGTGTATCAAGCCCGGTCATGCCGGGCATTTTTATGTCCAAAAGGACAATAGAAGGTGGCCTGGCGCTGGCTTTATTGATTGCTTCCATCCCGGTTGAAGCCAATTCCACGCGGTAGCCTTCCTCATTAAAAGCTTCATATAAAAAACGGCGAACTCCTGGCTGGTCGTCAACAATCAATATGTAGAAGTCTTCTACCATGATTACCACCCGCAGGCTTAAAATGAAATAATTACCCTTGGTTACATTCTCCGCCAATAGTATGATTTCCTTCAGGGGGTAATAAGAAATATTAATGATAAATTCACTAAAAATAACCGGGGAAATTCATCCCGGTTGATGAGAAAGCCATGATCAAAACCAAAATTGATAAAATAGTCAGGAAGACTAGTATAATCAGGGCCAAAACGGGGGCTATAACTACTAAAACTGAACGGCCGGTGGAAAGTCCGTGGACCTGATTGATGCCTATAACTAAAATAATAAAGCTCCAGATTCCTGCTGCCAGTCCTGCCAGCCCTGCCGCCGCGCTTGCGGCAAGGCTTTCCATTCCGTACCAGTATGCCAGTATCTGAACAGGGAACTTCAATATAGACGGGAGAGTAGCCAGTCCGGCGACCGCGAAAACCCCCCTGGCGCACCCGCGACCTCCCAGCAGGTCAGCAACAAGATGCATTACTGCGCTATAACCAAACCACCTGGCGTAACCAACAAGGAGACCTAATACAGCGATCAGTATAACTATCCCCCGCCCACCGGGAATAAACCCTCCCGCAACGGTCCCCAGCAGGCTCTGCTCAAAAAACCTCAGGATGATGAAGAGCCCCGTTAGTGTTCCGAACAAACTGAGGACCGTGACAATCAATACCGCAAGGCCTAAAGGGGGCTTTTCAGCAACCCTTTTCATAGTTCTGCGCGGCTCGAAGAGCACTCCGTAAACCAGTTCCAGAAAGCCGGGAAAGGGCTCCCCGGTGCTGCATACTTCACCCGTTTCCTGGTTGTCTAAAGGTTCAGCCTTCTTGTCATAATCATTTTCCTCACCAGGCGTAATATTATCCCTGCCTTTGTCAGTCATGCACCGGGGCCTCCGATCGATAAAAAGTAACTTCCTTTTAAACTTAACGTTATCTCGATCCTATAAAATACCTGTTTTCAATAGCCGTATGCCGTTTATAACAGCTGGTTATCGCAGGTGAAGGCTTTGTGAAGCTTCCTGCTGGTAAAACAGGGAAGACCATAAAGGCGCCCAAAAAGTATTCGCACCGGCTCCGCCAAATATCTGGCTGAAAAAACTTCTAGGGCCAAGTTCAACCGTATAGGGTTCACCCGGTATGCCCGCCAGATTTCCTGCTAACAGCACGGCTTCATGGAAGTCGCCAAGCTGGTCAACCAGTCCCAATTCCTTGGCCTGCCGGCCGGTCAAAACCCTGCCGTCTGCCAGCAACCTGATTTCAGAGACATCCCTGTCCCTTCCTGCTGCCACAGCCTCAAGAAACTGGCTGTAGACATCATCAATCATAGCCTGAAATATGGCACGCTCATCATTTGTCGCGGGACGGGATGAGGACCCCATATCTTTGTAGGGACCGCTTTTAAACGTTTCCGTATCGACGCCGATCTTGCCGTACAGCTCCTGCAGGTCATAGAACTCCATAATAACTCCGATGCTGCCGGTCAGCGTGCCCGGGTTTGCAACTATTTTGTCCGTGCCAGAGGCAATCCAGTATGCAGCGGAGGCAGCGGTATCACCCATGGAAGCAACCACGATTTTACCGGATTTTTTTAACCTGCCCACCTCAGCGCTGATCTCCTGCGCCGCCGCCGCCGAACCACCAGGGCTGTTCAGGCGGATTACAACTGCTTTGATCGCAGGGTTCCTCGATGCCTCTCTCAGCGTTGCAGCGATTTCTTCTGAACTCTGCTGCTGTCCAAGCAGTCCCCCTCCGCTCCGGCCGTTCATAATGGTACCATCTATATATATGATACCTACCTCGCCCTTCCTGGATCCAGCACCGGCGGCATTGCCGCCTCCCGGCTTCATTGTAACAGCCAGGACCAGGGATAGCGCGACAACTGCCAGAACTATTCCAGCGATTACTTTTTTTTTCATGCATACTCCTCCTTAAAAAACGGACACCATCAGTTTTTGATTTTTAGTGAGAATAGTAAAAAAGCTTTGGTTTTAGCCAAAGCTGCTACAGTGCGGCCATCTATAAAGACTTCGCATCTTGATATTTCTTTGACGCCTCAATAAAGCCCTTGAACAGGGGATGGGGGCGGTTGGGGCGAGACTTAAACTCCGGGTGAAACTGGGTTGCCAGGAACCAGGGGTGTCCGGTCAGCTCAATGATTTCCACCAAAAATCCATTGGGAAGCGTGCCGCTGAACACCAGCCCCTCCCGGGCAAGCGCTTCACGGTAAGTGTTGTTAAGCTCGTAGCGGTGCCGGTGCCTCTCCTCAATTAGTTCCTGCTGGTAAGCGCTGTAAGCAAGCGTGCCCGGAACAAGCTTACAGGGGTACCCTCCGAGGCGCATAGTCCCCCCCATCAGGTTAATTTCTTTCTGCTCGGGTAGCAGGTCAATCACAGGATGTTTAGTTGTCGGATTAAACTCGGTGCTGTTAGCGCCTTCCCATCCTATTACATTGCGGGAAAATTCCACTACCGCCAGCTGCATTCCCAAACAAAGTCCAAAGAAGGGTATCTTCTGCTCACGGGCATAACGGATGGCTTCAATTTTACCCTCGATGCCACGGTCCCCGAAACCTCCGGGAACCAGGATGCCGTCAACCCCGGCTAACTGTTCTTCAGCGTTTTTCCGGTTGACCCCCTCGGAGTTAATCCAATTAATCTCGATGGAGGTGCCGTGATAATAACCCGCGTGGCGAAGCGCCTCAGCCACGCTGAGATAAGCGTCATGCAGGGAAACATATTTTCCCACCAGCCCTATGGTAGCTTGATGGCGAAGATTTGTAAGCCTGACGACCATTTCCTTCCAATCGGTAAGATCTGGGGGACCGGTTGACAAGCCGAGTTTTTCTAGAACAATATCGGCCAGGCCTTCTTCCTCCAACATCAGCGGCACCTCGTAAATAGACGGCGCATCCAGTGCCTGGATCACCGCCTCTTTGTCGATATCGCAGAAGAGGGCCAGTTTTTCTTCCATATCCTTGGTAAGAGCCATTTCGCTGCGGCAGACGATCACGTCGGGCTGGATCCCAATACCCCTCAGTTCTTTGACGCTGTGCTGGGTCGGCTTGGTTTTCAGCTCTTTTGAAGCCCTGAGATATGGCACCAGGGTGACATGGATATAAACAACGTTCCTCTTTCCCAGGTCGCTCTTCAGCTGTCTTATAGCTTCCAGGAAGGGCTGGGACTCAATATCCCCCACCGTGCCCCCGATCTCAGTGATAATTACCTCAGCGTTGGATTCTGTGGCAACCCGGCGGACCTGTTCCTTGATCTCATTGGTGATATGAGGAATCACCTGGACCGTGCCGCCCAAATAATCTCCCCTGCGCTCCTTGTTGATAACCGCGCTGTATATGCCTCCGGTAGTGACATTGCAGCTGCGGGATATATTGATATCAATAAACCGTTCGTAATGCCCCAGATCCAGATCGGTTTCCGCGCCGTCCTCGGTGACAAATACCTCGCCATGCTGGTAAGGGCTCATCGTCCCCGGGTCAACGTTGATGTAAGGGTCGAGCTTTTGAATGGCCACCTTCAGCCCCCGGCTTTTTAAGAGACGCCCCAGGGATGCGGCGGTTATACCCTTACCCAGCGAAGAAACCACCCCGCCAGTAACAAATACGAATTTGGCCATGGGTTAGCCCCCTGTTAATTATTGGCATTTGACTGTTAAACTGCCTCTCCCATTCTAACTTTTGCCCGTCGAACAGTCAATAAGGCAGGCGAAAAAGTCTTTTTTCGGCGACTGGACACCCTGGTTCAAACGAACATGCTGGGCCATATACCTAAAAGGATTCCTTCTAGCGTCCGAGACCCAGACGCTCAGCTACAATATAGCCCAGAAAAATCCCCACTATTCCCATTACCCCGGCCAGACCGGGAGGCGCCGGAATGGGTAATTTGAGCCTGGCAAAAATCAAACCGACTACAAAACCTGTTAAAGTGGTAAGGACAACCTCTCTCATATAAGTTCCTCACATGTTCTTGTATTTACGAAACCAAATTTTTATCGGACCAAGACTACATTCTCTCCGGCGTCGTTATGCCGAGCAGTCCCAGGGCATTATTCAGCGTAATCCGGGTGGCATTCACCAGCACTAAGCGGGCGGAGGAAAGCTCCTGGTCGTCGGTGATTACCCTGTGGCTGTTGTAAAAACTGTGCAGCAGTCCGGCCAGCTCATGAAGATAGCGGGCAATGCGCTGGGGCGCAAGACCGTTAGCGGCCGAGGCTACCTCACCTGGAAAGTCCGCCAGCTTTCTGGCCAGGGCCAGCTCGTATTCTTCCTTCAACAGACTCAAATTAACTTCTGTTGGATCGGGCATGTCCTCTCCTTGTTCACTGTTCTGCCTTAAAATACTGCAAATTCGGGCATGGGCATACTGGATGTAGTAAACCGGGTTCTCGTTGGTTTCCGCCCTGGCAAGGTCCAGGTCAAAATCCAGGTGGCTGTCGGGGCTGCGCATAACAAAGTTATAGCGGGCGGCATCCCTGCCCACCTCCTCAACTAACTCCTCCAGGGTTACAAACTGCCCGGCTCGCTTGGACATGCGAACAATCTCGCCTCCTTTATAAAGACGGACCAACTGCATGATCACCACATCAAGAGTCGATGGGTCGTAGCCCAGAGCCGCCACAGCTCCCTTCATCCGGGGAACATGACCGTGGTGGTCGGCGCCCCAGACATCGATAACCCATTCAAAACCCCTTTGGTACTTATTCCTGTGATAGGCTATGTCCGAAGCGAAATAGGTTGGTATGCCGTTTGAACGGACTACAACCTCGTCTTTTTCGACGCCGAATTCTGTTGCTTTAAACCACTGGGCGTCTTCATGTACATAAATGCAGCCCTGTTCCTTCAAGTAGTCCAGCGTGTCATGCACCGCTCCGGATTCGTACAGAGACTGCTCTGAGAACCAGACGTCATAGGTAACACCGAACTCTTCAAGTACCCTTTTAATTGCTTCCAGTTTTTCGGAGAGGGCGTACTTTACCAGGGTTGAGCGGCGTTCCCCAGGATCAGCTTCCAGGTATTTATCCCCCTGCAGGGCCACAAAGCCACGGATTGTCTCAACAACATCCTCGCCGTGGTAGCCTTCCTCCGGAACCTGCACATTACGCCCTAAAAGCTGCAGATAACGGGCTTCCAGGGACAGGCCGAAGTTTTCAATCTGGTTGCCCGCATCGTTAACGTAAAACTCACGGCTTACATCATAGCCTGCAAAATTAAGGATCGATGCTATGCTGTCACCAAGCGCCGCCCCGCGGGCGTTACCCATATGCAGCAGGCCTGTAGGATTCGCGCTTACAAATTCTACCTGTACTTTTCTGCCTTTTCCAAGATCAACACGACCGTAATCCGGACCCTGGGAAATAATCCGGGGCAGCGCCTGGATAACCCAGGCCGGGTCAAGGTAAAAATTAATAAAACCGGGTCCGGCAATCTCCACCCGTTCCACCCAGGTCCCGGTCAGGTTAAGATTTTGGAGTAAAATTTCCGCGGCCTTGCGGGGGGCAATCCGGGCAGGTTTGGCCAGAAGCATTGCAAGATTGGTGGCAAAATCGCCGTTGTCTTTTTCGCGCGGCACTTCAACAGAGATTTCCGGCGCAACTTCCACCCTGATGGCCCCGCTCTGCCGGGACGCTTCCAACGCGGTCGTCAGCGCCTCCGTCAGATCAGCCCGCACCTCCTCAACCAAACCGCTCATCTATATAAACCTCCTCAAATGGTATTGCTTCTCTGGAAAAACCTTGTTTCATATAATTCCCAATACATACTTAAGATTAATACTTCCACCGGAGCGTGTCAAGTAACCCAGAAACCGCCGGATTTAAACAGAACGCAAAGCACTGCTTTATTGCGAGTCTCCGGTCCGGTCGCATGCCTCCGGGCTCATGTTCGCCCTTAAGGCATACAACCGTACCACTTTGGAGTCAGGGTGTTTCCTCCAGACCTTAAAATAAGAAGCAGGGCGCTAAGCCCTGCTTCTTATTTATACTCGTAACCAGCCGCGAAGGCCGACCTGTTGACTTCCAGAAATTTGGGCGGAACCCGCGCTGACAGGGCCTTCTCCCAAATTTCCCGCTCAATGGGGAGATTGCGGGCCAGCACCCCCAGCAGTACAATGTTGGCTGCCTTCGGGTTGCCGCATTTAAGCGCGATGTCAAAAGCGTCGACCACGAAAGTGTTTGGCGAGATAGTCCTGACCCGCTCCAGTATGTCGGGAGGGTACTCTGCCGCGCCAATCAACACGGGGACAGGGGGTATTTCATGGTTGTTTACAATCATTATCCCGCCAGGTTTCAAGAATGGCAGAAAGCGCAGTCCCTCCAGTTTTTCAAAAGCCAGGACCACATCGGCCCCGCTTTCGGTAACCAGGGGTGAGTAAACCTTTTCCCCCATGCGCACCTGAGTAACCACACTGCCGCCCCGCTGGGCCATTCCGTGTATTTCCGAAACCTTGATATCGTAGCCGGCTTCCTGAGCCGCCATAGCCAGAACCCTGCTGGCCAGGATGGTGCCCTGTCCGCCGACTCCCACCATTAAAAGGTCTACGGGTTTAAGCATTAGCGCTTCCCCCCTTCACCAGGGCTCCGTCCCTGCAGACCTGGACGCACAGCCCGCATCCGGTGCAGGCATCGGGGTCGACATGGGCCAGCTTCCCTTTCATCGATATAGCCGGACAGCCGAGGCGAAGGCACGCCTTGCAGCCCCTGCACTTTTCCGTTTGCACGAGGATGACATCATCAGCAGTCGCCCTCTTTAAAAGTATACACGGCCTGCGGCAAATAATAACCGACGGCTCCCGGGCCGCTACTTCTTCCTGCAGGGCTTTCGTGATCTCTCCCAGGTCAAGCGGGTCTATCACACGGACCCGCTTTACTCCCAGCGCCCGGACCAGTGCTTCAAAGTCCACGGCCTGGGCCTGTTCACCCATCAGCGTGCTGCCGGTGCCTGGATGGTGCTGGTGGCCGGTCATGGCGGTGGTACTGTTGTCCAGGATAACTACTGTGCCGGCTCCTTTATTGTAAACCATATTTAAAAGTCCGGTGATGCCTGAATGCAGGAAGGTGGAATCACCTATAACAGCAACGGTGCGTCCTCCCAGTTCCGGATCGGCTTTCCCGAAGCCGTGCGCGGTTCCGATGCTGGCGCCCATACAGATACAGCTGTCCATAGCTTCCAGGGGTGGCAGGCCGCTCAGAGTATAGCAGCCGATATCACCAGTGGCGATAAGCTTGAGTTTGCGGAGCGCAAAGAAAAGTCCGCGGTGGGGACAACCCGGGCAGAGCACCGGCGGCCTGCCGGGTATAGCCGCGGTTACAAGCCCGTCAGCTTTTACGGGCGCCTTTTCCGATGGTGACAGCAAACCGGCCTCTGCGAATTTACCGGCTATAACCTGTACATTAAGCTCACCGGTATCTGGAAGCAGATCTTTGCCTGAAACCGTTATTCCCAGGGATCTTACCTGATCCTCTACAAATGGTTCGAGTTCTTCTACAACAATCAACTTTTGTACTCCGCCCGCGAACTGCCGGATCAACTTCTCGGGAAGAGGGTTGGTCAAGCCCAGCTTGAGCACAGATGCGCCAGGCAGGGACTCCCTGACATACTGGTAGCTGATCCCGCTGGTGATAATGCCGATAGCCCTGCCGCGCCACTCTATAGCATTTAAGGGACTCTTCTCGGAGTATTCTTTCAGTTTGGCCAGGCGTTCTTCCAGCAGAGCGCGTCTCATTCTGGCAAAAGCCGGTACCATCAGATATTTTTTAGCGTCTTTTACATATGGGCGAATAGCGATGGACTTTGGTCCGCCTATTTCAACAAATCCCTGGGAGTGTGAAACCCTGGTGGTTGTCCTGAGCATAACCGGAGTATCGAACTGCTCGCTGATATCCAGGGCAATACCGATCATATCCTTTGCCTCCTGGCTGTCACCGGGCTCCAGTAGTGGGATTTTAGCAAACTTTGCGTAATAGCGGTTGTCCTGCTCATTCTGTGAGCTGTGCATGCCGGGGTCGTCCGCAGAAACCAGAACAACCCCGCCGTTCACGCCGGTATAGGCAAAAGTCAGCAGGGGATCTGCAGCAACATTAACACCGACGTGTTTCATTGCGACAAGTGTCCGTGCTCCGGCTATGGAAGCCCCTATGCCCACCTCCATGGCCACCTTTTCATTGGGAGCCCATTCCGCGTAAATGCCCGGGTAGCTTGAGAAGAGCTCCAGGATTTCGGTGCTGGGAGTGCCCGGGTAAGCCGCAGCAACCGTCACTCCAGACTCAAAGGCGCCCCTGGCAATAGCTGCATTCCCTGAAAGTAGTTCCTTCAAAACCATCACCTCGCAGAGTGAATTTATTACTCTTTAATTGGCACCTGTCAACCTTTTTCAAGGCCTGTTGTCGATAACTCTTTTGGCCTTGCCCATGCTCCTCTCCAGGGATTTGGGCTCCAGAAGGCGGACCTTTGCGGTTAGCGACAGGACACTGCTAAGACGTCGCCTCACCCTGTCTTCCAGGACTTCGAGGTCGCGGAACTGCCCGGTAAACATCTCCTGGGTGAGTTCCACCTGTACTTCAAGATAATCCAGAAAGCCCTTTTTACCTACAATAATCTGATAATGTGGAGATATTCCCTCAATACTTATTAAAACACTTTCAATCTGCGAGGGAAAAACATTAGTTCCCGAAATGATTAGCATATCATCCGTGCGGCCGGTAACCTTGCGCATTCTCATTGTGGTCCTTCCGCAGGCGCAGGGCCCGGTGTTCAGAACGGAGATATCTCTGGTGCGGTAACGGACCAGTGGTATAGCCTCCTTGGTCAGGGTAGTGATCACAACTTCACCCTCCTGCCCATAGTCAAGCGGCTCTCCCGTTTCAGGGTCAATGACTTCAAAAAGAAAATGGTCCTCGGCAATATGCATACCGTTGTTGTATTCGCACTCTCCTGAAGTTCCCGGTCCCATGACTTCACTCAGGCCGTAATTGTCAGAAGCTTTTATTCCCCAGGCCCGCTCCAGCTCGGCTCTCATTTTTTCACTCCAGGCCTCCGCCCCAAACAGCCCCAGCCGTAACGGCAGCGTAGCGGTATCAACACCCATCTCAACTGCAACCTCGGACAGGTGCAGACAGTATGAGGGTGTCCCTACCAGGACCGTCGTCCCGAAATCCTGCATCAGCATAATCTGTTTTTCGGAGTTGCCGGAGGAGGTGGGCACGACTGAGGCCCCTACCCTCTCCAGGCCGTAATGCAACCCGAAAGCACCGGTAAAAAGCCCATAGCCGAAAGTCACCTGGGCCACGTCCTCATCGGTTACCCCGGCCAGGGTGACCATGCGGGCAATGCATTCCGACCAGGTATCCAGGTCTTTTTTGGTGTAGCCCACCACGATCGGCTTGCCTGTCGTACCTGACGAGGCATGCAGCCGGACTACCTGTTTTAAGGGTACCGCAAACATGCCGTAGGGATATTGATCCCTTAAGTCGGTCTTGACGGTAAAGGGAAATTTACAGATGTCCTCCAGCTTTTGGAGGTCAGAAGGCTTGATCCCCCGCGCTTCAAACAAATGCCGGTAAAAAGGAACACGTTCGTAAACACGAGTCACTATTTCTTTCAGCCGGCTGAGCTGCAGTGAACGCATTTCTTCACGGCCCATGCATTCATAACGGGCATCCCAAATCATTAATCTAGCACATCCTTGTCCAAAGCTGTTTTATAAAACAAAAAGAACCTCGTGGCAAATACTTTCCCAAACAACATGCCATCGTATCCCCTTAGTATTCCGGCCCACAAGTACCAGGTAGCCCACATAAGATTAAAGCCGGAGAGGGTGTTGTTAGACGGGAAACTCTTTGCCACACAGGTTCTTTAAATGCTGGTAAACGGCTATCGCTTTCTATTACAATCGTTTTAAACCACTTAATCACTCTACCGTTCTCCCGTCCTGCACTTTAGAGCTTTGCCCTTGAGAGACATATCATGTCAATTACATAAAAATATTTAATTCTATAACACCTGGCAGTATCCCTCTTTTTTTTGTTCCGCTTTCCCGAAAGGCGCTGTTATAATCTTGCCCCGGCTGACCCTGCGCTTGACAAAACTGTTCATCCTTCTTAAGGCTTCTGTAATGTCCTCAACAGAAGCGGCATACGCGCAGCGGATATACCCTTCACCCTGTTCACCAAATGCGTTGCCCGGGACCACTGCCACCTTTTCTTCCTGTAAAAGCTGCTGTGCAAACTCCTCGGAAGAGAGCCCCGTCACACTTATATCAGGAAATGCGTAAAAAGCCCCGCGCGGCTCAAAACACGGCAGTCCTGCTTCCTTGAAGCCCTGTAGTATCAGCCGGCGCCGGCGGCCATACTGCTCAACCATGTTCTTCATGCCCTGCCTGCCGTTTCTTAGTGCTTCCACTGCAGCAATCTGGGCGGTGATCGGAGCGCAAAGCGCAGTGTACTGGTGGATCTTTTTCATTACAGCAATAAAATCACTGTTTCCTGCCGCATATCCTACCCGCCAGCCGGTCATTGCGTATGATTTGGAAAAACCGTTAAGCAGAATGGTACGGTCCCGCATACCGGGAAGTGAAGCTACACAGGTGTGTTCACCGACATAGGTAAGTTTATCGTAAATTTCATCTGAAATAATAATCAGGTCGTGGGACCTGGCAAGCTCACATATTTCTAAAAGGTTGTGGCGGTCGATAGTGGCGCCTGTCGGATTATTGGGGTAACATAATATCATTGCTTTTGTTTTAGGGGTTACTGCTTTGTCCACCATCTCAGCGGTTACCTGAAAGCCGTTCTCCACCGATGTTTTCAGGTAAACCGGGCTGGCGCCGGCAAGAGTCACACACGGGGCGTATGACACATAGGAGGGCGCAGGGATTAAAACCTCATCTCCTGGCTGGAGGAGTGTCCGCAGGGCCAGGTCAACACCTTCACTTACCCCCACTGTTACCAAAATTTCATTTAATGGATTGTAGGTAACTCGGTAAGTATCCCCCAGATCCCGGGCAATCTCTTCTCTTAGCTCGAGCAGCCCGTTATTTGAAGTATACATGGTGTACCCTCTCTCCAGCGAATACATGCAGGCCTCGCGGATGTGCCAGGGTGTTACAAAGTCAGGCTCACCGACTCCAAGGGAAATAACGTTCTTCATCTCACTGGCAAGGTCAAAAAAACGCCGGATTCCCGAAGAAGGTATGCCCAGAACAAGGGGATTTATATATCTCTGCCAGTCTTTAGAGCCGGTCACGGTGTAATCACCAGCCTTCTGTCTTCTTCCCCGTCCTCAATGATTGTACCCTGAATCTTGTAGTTCTTCAGAACAAAATGAGTGGAAGTGCTCAGAACATGTTCTATAGTAGCCAGTTTCTGTGAAACAAAATTAGCAACTTCCTTTAAAGTATCCCCCTCTACCATGACTACAAGGTCGTAGGCGCCTGATACGAGACGTACGGTTGTTACCTCAGGAAAACGGTAAATCCGCTCCGCTACGGCATCAAAACCTACCTCTCGCTGCGGGCAGATTTTGACTTCGATCACCGCGGATACCTTCTCCTCGCCTGCCTTTTCCCAGTTAATAAAGGTATGGTAGCCCAGTATAATTTTATTCTTTTCTAGGTCCTTTACTAACCCGGCTACTTCA
Source organism: Pelotomaculum sp. UBA3103 (assembly GCA_002365855.1). Classification (GTDB taxonomy): domain Bacteria; phylum Bacillota; class Desulfotomaculia; order Desulfotomaculales; family Pelotomaculaceae; genus UBA3103. The sequence continues at coordinate 19,500 of DFAP01000001.1, forward strand.
CTCTCTTCTTTGCCGATCATGACTGCTAATTGCTTGAAAGTAAGCCGGGCATCATTTTCGAGGAGCTCAAGGATCTCCTTCAATAAAACTTCCTCCTTTCAACTCACACAATAAAAAACTCCACGCCCCTGTAAAGGGACGGGAGTTAATTCTCGCGGTACCACCCTAATTGACCTATAAGCAACTCCTGCTTTAAGGTCCTCTCAAGCCCGTTAACGGAGGCAAGCCGGCTCAGCCTACTTAATTCAGCCTGCGGCATCCGGGGCGGCCCAGTCGCTTTCCTCCGCCGGGCTTGCACCATACCCCGGCTCGCTGGTGATTTCAGCGTCATTTGTCCCCTTCATCACCTTGCCAGATAAAATCGAAGCTATTATAGCATGAGCATATGGGGGTGTCAACAGGTAATGTGTGGGCTGCCACGGCGGACGTGGAGTGGGTATCATCCCGGACCAAACCAGCCTGCGCAGCTTGGTCCGGGCTAGGTTAGACTATTTTGACCTTACATGGTTAGAGTGCCGCCGGGGGTTTCTATCAGTTTAAGCACGTTCTCTTCCCGGCCGTTAACAGCATTTACATAGACCAGGAATGTTTCCTGCCCCAGCTTGCCCTGGAACTCATAAGCAAGCTGTTCCTCACTTACCCCAACAGGTATCAAAACCAGTCTTCCGCCGGAAATTTCAAGCCGGTTGCTGAGAGCGGCCCTGGCCTGCTGCTGTGATATTTTTGGCGCGGGCAAATCCCGCTCCCGGTGAGACATCAGGTACCCTGAGGTTTCAGCGCCGATTACTTCCCCGTTATCCAGAGCCACAGAAACCTTGACCAGATCGGGGTATATAATAACCCCGTCCTGCACTGCCGCATAGTTAAACGTAGCGGTGTTTTCGTGGCGCAGGGAATAGGTCGGCTGCATCTCACCGAAGTCCCGCTCTTCTAAAAACCTGGCTGCGTTTTGCTTTGCCGTTTCCAGGTCAACTGTCTCACCGCCGACCGGCCTGGAGTTCAACATCCAGATTGTCCTGCCGCCCTTCCTGGCAATGTCCATCATTGTTCGATCTCCATTACCTTCTCCAACCGGCATCACCTCAACACGATAGGACGGAATGCGGCCATTAGTTGTGACGGCTTCCGTAGCGTGGTATTCAACACCCGGCTTCTTGAAGACAAAGGCAAGTGCTTTGTTTTGTGCCTCTTCCGGGCTGATCTCTTCCAACCCGCCTAAACCCTTTGGTTCGGCCTGCTCCAGGTGCTCAGAGAACGGGCCGTCATAAATCAGGGCTGGATATTGCTGCATTCTTTCATCCAGCAGCTGAAAATCGCTGCGCTCTATATTCTCAGGGGGGTTATGCTGCAGGTTTTTCCTGACCTGACGCACCAGTTCACTAAAGTAGTAGTTATTTTGGGCTATCTTATACTGCATGCCCTGCAAATCCCGGTTCAATTCCGTTGACTGCTGGTACAGGTCGTTTAGCGTATCCCACTGCTTTTCGTTAACAGCCCCTCCCTTACCGATCTGCCTGGCGAGGGAGTCGGCGTAATCACCAACCTGTGTTAAAAATTTAGACGTGCGGCCCGCCAGCGCATCGTTATACACCGGGAGTTGGCCCAAATTGGCCTGAGCAAAGGCTGCCTGCTGGCGCAGGTCCATCAGGTACGTGAGGTCAAGGCGCGGGTCGGCGACTACCATGCTTTTTGACAGGAGCACCTCCAGGTTCTGCACCTGGTTGGTCATATCAAAAAAAGCGCGCTGGTATTTGTTATCCAAAAAAACCTCGAGACTTCTATTTGCTATGCGCTGGTTGTAGCCCCAGTAACCGACCGCTGCAAATGCCAGCAGGCCGGCGGCTGCCAATATGGTCCACCTTCGCAATTGAAATCCTCCTCTCTGTTACTGTAAAGTTAGCAATATAAAAACTCTGGACAGACTCTTTGACAAACTGTCAAACACCTGAGCCAAGGGCTTGGTGAAAACCAGGCACAGCTCCCGCTATGTATGACCGTCCTACCTGGCAAAGACGTGGTTACCGATGCGTGTGATAATACCCCTGCTCCATATCCACGGGCTTACCGGTTTGGACGGGTTCCAGAAAAAGAGCGCTCCCCCCGTAGGGTCATACCCACCCATGGCCATCTGGGCCGCCTCGATCGATTCCTGGGTTAAGGGCCTGTATGCCTGGCCGTTGGAGATGGACTCAAAAGCGTGATCCTGGTAGATTACACCACTGATAGTCCGGGGGAATGAAGCGCTCCTGGTCCGGTTCAAAATTACCGCTCCCACCGCCACCTTTCCAACCAGCGGCTCATTCGCGGCCTCACCTTCAATAACCCGGGCCAACAGGGTTGCTTCACCCCTGTCCGTGGCTACTCCCCTGGTAACAGCGGGAGCCCCCTGGGGCGCAGTAAGTCCCATAGCGGCGCGTGTGGCCGGACCAACCACCCCGTCCGGAATAAGGCCGTTGCTGCTTTGAAACCTTTGAACAGCGCGGAATGTCTCACCGCCGTACACGCTATCCAGCGAAGCTTTATAGTAACCCCACTGGCTCAACTTTTGCTGAACCTGGTATACATCGTCTCCTCTGCTTCCCCAGTAAAGAGACCCTCCCTGTGCCGCCGCCTGCCGCCATTGCATGAATCCCCCGGTCACAACCAGGGCAATAAGGCCGGCTACGAACAAGACAACTGCCTTTTTTCTAAAAAAGTTGTTCTTAATAATACGTGCTCACCTCCCACTATTTTTTATATTTTTTCTTAAAATTCCAGATATTATGTAGACATTACTACCGTAATTTTAAAACAAAAAACCCGGAGGATATTTAACCCCCGGGATCACTGGACAAAAGATGTGGGAATATATTTTATTTGATCAAAACCTAAATTTGTCTATTAATCTATACGCAGCCGGTAGGCTTTGGCAGGCCGGCCAATTTGCAGGCGCCCTTACCCGGGCCTGTTGGGAAGAGCTCATAAATATATTTCAGGGTGAATCCGGTTTCTTTGCAGAGATTCCTGATCATCGGGGCAATCTGAAAAAGCTCAAAATATTCCCGCAGGTAATTGATCACTTTCCAGTGGTCACCGGTGAGTTCGGCAATGCCTTCAGCGGCGGCAAAGGCCCTGGCTAAATCTTCACTCCATTCGTCCGGCTCAATGATAAATCCATCATCATCAAGCTCAATTTCCTTTCCGTCAATAATGATGCATGGCATTTAAAAAAGCACCTCCAAAATAACTTCCAAAGTAAAATTGGTCTTATTGTGAGCCATAAAGACACTTTATAAAGCGAATAAGATTCTTTACATGTTAAAAGATATCACGGAGCGGATTATTCGTCAATGCATGCTATTTTATATTTTTGCCTCGAGAGGGACAATTACCTCAGGATAAAGTTACTCCGCCTTCACCCGCTCATAACCGGGCGCACATAAAGAGAGAAGGCTAAAAGCCTTCTCTCAAAAAGCGACCATCCCTACAGCAAGCCATTCCCGAAGTTCAACCTGTTCAAACAATGTCTCACAACGAATTTAACAAGATAGGTTACGCTCTATTGAACTTGCAAACATCCAGTTACTACCAACCAACCAGAATTATGGAAATCCCCAATACTCAAAAAACACAACCCTTGGACTGGATCCCTACTTGCAATAAACCTGAAACACATTCAGTAGCTTCCTGCAAATTAACCCTAAGTCTCTGTAAGGATGGTGCTTAACTAAATACTAACACAACAGCCCCGAAAAGGCAACTGTTTTTTGCTAAACACTTCCCGTTTCAGAGCTTCATGGCCATTAATATAATAACAATATCGGTTGTTCAAAAAAGGGGAAAGCATTACCTCGAAGTTGATTGACTCTACTTGTGATACGGCTCGCCCCTGGCGATCTTAAACCAGCGAAAAACCTGTTCCAGCAGAATAACCCGCACCAGTTGGTGGGGGAAGGTCATTCTTGAAAAAGAAAGCCTGAAGTCGGAACGCTCCAGTACCCTTTGGGAGAGGCCGAGTGACCCGCCAATGGCAAATGTAATGTCGCTTTTACCCTCCAGGGCCAAATTATCCAGCAGCCCGGCCATCTCTTCCGAAGAGCGCATTACTCCCTTTTGGTCCAATGCAACCAGGCAAGTGCCCGGCTGCAGGCGTTTGAGAAGACGATCCCCTTCTTTTTCCACGACTTTTTCAAGCATGGCCGGGGTTGATTTATCTGAAAATCCCTCGTCGTTTACTTCAACTACCTTGACTCTGGCATAAGGCGGCAGCCTTTTCAGGTACTCGGCCGCGCCAGCGGCCCAAAAACCCTCTTTCAGGCGCCCCACAGCCAGGATGGTGATATGAAGCATAGCAATCCCCCAAAAGAAAAAAGCGTGTTTGCACGCTTTTATTTTCTCCAGATCTGAGCACCCAAAGACCTCAGCCTGTCTTCTAAATTATGGTATCCCCTGTCTATAAACCCGGCGTTGCAGATCTCGGTTTCCCCTTTTGCCATCAGTCCCGCCACGATCAGGGCGGCGCCCGCGCGAAGGTCAGATGCTTTTACCTGAGCGCCTTGAAGGGACTCCACACCTTCAATAACCGCCATCCGGCCCTCTACCTTTATTCTGGCGCCCATCCTCATCAGTTCATCCGCAACCATGAAACGGTTTTCAAAGATATTTTCAACCATAACGCTGGTGCCCGGCACAACCGAAAGCATAGCCATTAACTGCGACTGCATGTCGGTGGGAAATCCGGGATAGGGCATGGTCTTAATGTCAATAGAGCGCAAGGGGTTGGCGGCGGTGACACGTAAATTGTCTTCCTCCTCAGCAATATCAACATTAGCTTCCCTGAGCTTAGCGATTAGCGGCTGCAGGTGTGCCGGAATAAGATTCTCTATGGTGACATCGCCCCCGGTGGCTGCTGCCGCCACCATGAAGGTTCCCGCCTCGATCCGGTCAGGTATAACAGGGTAGCGCACACTCCCTCCGAGAGAGGAGACCCCATCAATCCTTATAACGTCTGTTCCTGCTCCCCTAACCTTTGCGCCCATGGTATTCAGGAAGCTGGCCAGGTCAACGACCTCCGGCTCTTTGGCCGCGTTCTCAATGAGTGTTTGTCCATCTGCCAGGCAGGCGGCCATCATGATATTTTCAGTCGCCCCCACACTTGGAAAGTCCAGATAAATTCTGGACCCTTTCAGTCGCCCCGGCGCTCTCCCGCAGACACAGCCGTGTTCCAGGGTGAGATCCGCACCCAGACCCGTCAGTCCTTTAAAATGAAGATCCATGGGACGAATGCCGATATTACAGCCTCCCGGCAGCGCCACCCGGGCTCTGCCGAATCTTGCCAGCATGGGGCCCAGAAGGAGATTAGACGCCCTAAGTTTTTTGACCAGGTGGAATGGCGCCCCCGTGTTGACTTTCACAGGTGGAACTATTTTTAGAATTTCCTGGTTTTCCCAATTGACAGAAAACCCCAGGCTGTTGATGATTTCGATCATTACCCGAACATCGCTGATATCAGGTACATTTTCAATAACTGTTTCGTTCTCGGAAAGAATGGAAGCGCACAAAAGAGCCAGGGAGGCATTTTTGGCGCCGCATATCTTAACTCTGCCACGCAGGGGCTTCCCCCCGGCTATAACGATTTTTCCCATAAATGCCCTCCCGGGAATTCAAACTCCAAGTAATCCGTTGTTCAACGACACACCAGTTAAAATATTCGTCCCAAAATGCCGAATTCCTGCTGCTTCCAAAAGAATGAATTAATGGATTAAAAAGAATGATTTAAGGCCCATTCCCAGCAGTTCACTTCAAAACGGGAGGCATCTATCTGCATGACGTCCTGCATAGCTTTATTGAAATCGCTGCCGCGCCCCAGCTCTTTAATTAAATCAAATAGCGCCTTTTCACCTGAATGGTGAACGATGTAGCGCACGGCTGCAAAAGATTGCCTGTAGGCCAGGGACTGGTTGGGGAGATCATCAAAGTCTATCGTAAGATCTTTCATGGAGTACAGAGTTTGTCTCAGCGAACCGTATGAATCGTTAAATTCAAACCCGGTAAGTTTATATTCCTCGTACTGCGCCACCCCTTCGGTAAACCAGCGGGGATAGTTGCCGCCTGTAAGGTAGTCGACCATCAGGTGGGTAAGCTCGTGGGCCATGGGACCAGAAGAAACAAATACATCCCTGACCCGGCCCGGCTCGCTTTCTTCAATCCATGCCTCAGGCGCAAGCACCCGGACAGTACCGGCCCAGTAAACGCCCATGGCGCTTTCATTGGCTTCCCAACCAAAACTCCTGTTTATTTCCTCCCTGGTGGAATGCAAAATGATCGGGATCCTGGAGCGAGGGGTGAAACCGAAGTCCTCAGTTACAGGGTGATAAAACCGCTCGGCTGTAGCTAACACCAGGGTCGCGCTGTCCCTGTCCTCCGGCTTAAATTTTACGTAAAAATGCTCCGATGTCAACTTGTCCATGTTCCAGGATCCGATTACAGTATGCAGCTTCACAAGTTCCCTGACTGCGCCGTAGCCGTAAAACCTGACCGCCGCCGGGAATTTCCCCATCATTGTTACAGTTAAAATAAAGACTACGGCAATAATTTTTATGCCCCAGCCTTTTAATATAACGTTACGAGGCCCGGGGGCGCTTCCTGTGGTGTTCTCAACTTCGGTCTCCATTTACTAACCCCCTGACTAATTGGTTGACCAGTTTCATTATAAAGCCATGGCTGAGCCCTTCCTAGCGGAAATTATATACATAAAAAAACCCGCACACGGCTTGCCTTTGCACAAGCTTGATGCGGGTTTTAATGGTATTCATTTGGGATTGACTGATGTGTCCCTGTTTTATTTTCTAGATCACTGCTCAGAGCCCGTTAACGCCTTCCATTCTTCAATAACCTGTTTTGCCTTTTCTACCTCAGGCCCTTCCCGGGCAATTTCAATAAACTTCTCCAGCTCTGTAATTCCCGCAGGATAATTTTTTTTACCAGCGCCAAGGACATATCCGTAAAGGAGGCGGGCATTTTTATTCTCAGGGTCCATTTTAATTTGTTCCTGAAGATGGGTAACAGCCTGATCATACTCGCCGGTGTAATAATAAACTGTAGCTATGTCAATGCGGGCCTCAGCATTCTTGGGGTCTACGGCCAGGACCTGCTCATAGGTTTCTGCAGCCTGATCCGGGTTGCCAACGTATAGGTAAGCCTCAGCAAGTTCCATCAGCACATTTGTATCGCCGGGATTTTCCCTGGCCATGACCTCCAGACCGGAAAGTCTCTCCTGAAGCGTCTGCTGCGAGAAATTGCCATCTTGTGTTTCACCGCCGCCCATCTGACCCTGAAATAATCCGGCCAGCGGAATAACCAGGCCGATAGCAATCAGGACGGTAACAGTAATGAAAACGGCTTTCTGCAGCCGGTTTCTTCTAAATGGTTTTCGAACAGCCAATTTACTCACCTCAAAAGTATTATAGCATTGTTGCATGAGTTTTCAAGAAGTATTGAAAATGGAAAAACCACCCGGAACTTGTTGCCCGCGCGGCGGCGTCAGGGACCGCTTTAAGGTTTTTACGGCCTCTATATAAGGCCGGAAGGCAATTTTTTAAGGAAGATAATTTACAGGGTTGCGGGGTTCTCCGTTAATCAGCACCTCAAAGTGCAGGTGGGGCCCCGTGGAACGCCCGGTGGAGCCTACATATCCTATGAGCTGTCCCCTTTCCACTGTTTGGCCGCGTTTTACATTTATTGATGACAGGTGTGCATACTTGGTCACAAGCCCTCCGCCGTGGGATATTTCAATAATATTGCCGTAGCCGCCTGACCAGCCTGCCCCAATAATGGTACCGCCGGCGGAAGCCACTACTTTATACCCGTAACCGGCGCCGATATCAATACCTTCATGCATCCTGCCGCTGCGCATCCCGAAATATGATACTATGCCGCCCGCACAGGGCCAGTTCAGCCGACCGTTACCGCCACGGGAAGCCAGCAGGTTCAGTGAGCCTCTGGCCACTACCTCCGGCGTGGACTCACTTAAGATTTTCTGATCCAGGACTTCCCTCTCGGTTTCAAAACCGTTTTCACGGATGATCCGGTATGTTACAAGCCTCTTGCCTGGCACACCCCTGCGGATGATCATCTTTTCCCCGTACAAGAGGTTATCATCTGTCCGCACCTCAACATCATACGGCGTGTCTTCCTCGAGAGTGACCTCGCGGGTTGCCAGGACCGTGATCAACGGGTGCTCTTTACTCAGGTTCAGTACCTGGCCGATGCTTAAACGCTCCGGGTCCAGGCCGGGATTGGTAAACTCAATCTGGTCCATATCAATTTTGACTGAGCGAGCTATGTCCCATAAAGTATCTCCGTCTTTTACCGTATACTGCTGGATTTTGCGAGCTCCCAGAAGGACTACATTTTTGGCTGTTTCCAGATCAAGCACACTCTGCAAATCAGCGGGCGCCTCTACCAGCTCTATTCTTTCCTTAAACTCGAGCTGTTCGCCGGTTTCAGTCGGGAACACCGATTTCAGCCAGGCAAGCAGCTCTTCAGCATCTTTCTTTTGGGCCACACAAACCTTTGTTTCACCGTTTACCACTATAGCCGTGCTGTTTTGTGTAAAGGTAAGGGCATTATCCAATCTTTCAGCCAAAGAATCGCAATCAAGAATATCTTCCTGTTTTACTTTGATTCCTCGATAGCTGATTTTTTCCGACACGGCCACGGACCAGCCGGACTGGTCTGACTTCAGCCTGATCAGCCCACTCAAGGCTTCCCTGGCAGTGCCCTCATCGGCTGCTATGGCCACGACATTTCCATTTACAGTCACGGCACAAGCGTTCCCGCTAAACGCGGCAAACGCAGACAGAGCCAGAACGTAATACAGCACTACCCCCAGAACAATTCTTTTGGCTACGGACAGCCGGGACAGCCATTGCTGAATAATGGCTAAATAGGCAAACACTATAATGAGTCTTTCCGGCCATGAAGGGCGTCGCGGTCCTTTATCTTTGGACGGCAAACACGTCCTCTCCTTTCGGCCAAACAGTGAATCACAATTTGGCAAGCCACCTTATGGTTCCTTTAGGAGAAAGGAGGCAAAATGGCAGGGTTGATTATATCATAAGGTCAGTTAACTGGTAAACCAGCCTTTTTAGCAGAAAAAAGCTGAAAAACAAATGTAATTTAACTACAATGTAAATATTCGTCGAATATTCTATATGAGTATGAGAGCACCTGACCGGTCCTAAAAAAAATCTTTTATTATCACCGTTTATTTTCTATAGGCCTGTCACTTAGGTTACCTCGATTTGGTTTAGTTCTACAGCCTTTAAATAAATAGCACATTCCAATCTTTTTCTGGCCAGCTCACAGCCTACCTGATAGGGGATGAAGATGGAACCGCTCGATCCCTCGGCGCTGGCATGGCAACCTCCGCTGCAGTGAAACTTCGCCCAACATTCAGCGCAGCCTTCCTTGTTATACAAGTGGGCCATGCGAAAGGTCTCTATCAGGGACGGGTCAACCTGCCCGTCTTTTACGCTGCCCATCAAGTATTCGCTCCTGCCAACGAACTGGTGACAGGGATAGATGTCCCCGTTTGGCGCAACGGCCAGGTATTCCCCGCCGGCGCCGCAGCCGGAAAGGCGCTTGGGAAGGCACGGCCCTCCATCAAAATCGATATTAAAATGAAAAAAGTTTACGGGTTTGCCGGAATTCCTGCGCTTGAGCAGTTCTCTAGTTAGTTCTTCATACTGTGTCAGTAACAGGGGTATGTCCTCTCTACGGATTGAATATTCGGCATCTTCAAACGCCACAACCGGCTCAATCGAAAGGCTTTTAAACCCAAGTCCAGCCATATGCAGGACATCAGAGCAAAAATCCAGGTTGTGACGGGTATAAGTGCCTCGAATGATGGTGTAGGCGGTTCCTGTGCGCTGCTGGCCCTCCCTTAATGTTACAAACTTCTGGATCCTGGGCAGCACCATGTCGTAAGATCCCGTTCCGGCAGGTACGCGCCGCATGTCGTCATGCACGTCGCGCCGGCCGTCAAGGCTTAACACCACATTTATGTCCTGTTCTATTAGAAAACTGCTAATTTCATCATCCAGGAGAACCCCGTTGGTTGTAACGGTAAACTGGAACTCCTTGCCTTTTTCCTGGCCCTGCAGACGGGCGTATGACACAAGCTCTTTTAAAACTTTGAAGTTTAAAAGGGGCTCGCCTCCAAAAAAATCTATTTCCAGCCGTTTTCTCCCGCCCGAACGATCAATTAACAAGTCGATTGCCCTGCGACCCGTTGAGCCTTGCATCAACTCATCCGCACCGCCGTAACAACCCTGACCGGCAAAGCAGTAAAGGCAGCGCAGATTGCAGGAATGTGCAAGATGAAGACAAAGCGCTTTGGTAACGCACTCCCCTGATCTTCTGTACCCATCCGGAAAGGGTTCGGGGCTGTTAAGCAGGCCTTTTTGTTCAAGGTCCCTGATCTCGCACAGAGCTTCTATGATGTCCTCTGGCTCATATACATCCAGGAACTTATCGACCATTTCCCCCTGATCAACCTGCTGGTAATCATCCAGCAGATCCCAAACTAACTTATCCACCACGTGGACTGCCCCGCTGTGCACGTCCAGAACGATCCTGGTCCCGTCAAATTCAAACCTGTGCAGCAAAATTTTGTGTCCTCCTTAAAAAAAGACCTCGCCCCCTGAGTGGGACAAGGCTTTTTTCTACTTAGGTGAGCTTCCTTTAGTGCAGGACTGATTGCCTACAGTGCAGGATGTTTTACAGGCAGACTGGCAGGAAGCCTGACATTCACCACAACCACGGTCTTTGACAGTATCAGAAAGCCGAATATCATTTAGCGTCTTAATGTGTTTACCCAAGGTTTACCACCCCTCTTTCAAAAACATTATAAAGGATTGGTGATACTCGTGCAACAGTCCTGAAATGTAAAACGAACGTATATATTGTTTAAGAATTAATTGTGCCGCCGCATCATGCGAAAAATTGCTCATATTAATGCAAACTCAATTTTCCCATGCGGTGGGAGTTTCTACCTTACCTGGTAGATTGGTCGCTAAATTTCTACAATATGTATTGTTTGCCAACAAAAATCGTGTTAAAATACTATCGGGTGATCATATGAAAATTATTAAATTATTAGATACTGTGAAGTTTTATTTCCACTTTATTATTTCCGGTTTTACCAACGGGGGAAGCTGGAAGCTAAACAGAATTACAGAGCTTAACAATGTTGAAACCAGAAAAATATTGATTCGGAATATGTCGACATATAGGGAACTCCTTGCACAACACAAAAGGGTGTCCTGATGAGTTCAGCTTTATAAGAACCTCTTCTGGATTCAGCGGATTTATTTAGTTGCCTCAATATAATTTTTATTAACTTAATAATATTTTTATGTCAGTTTACAAAAAGCATCCTGCCTAAGCTACGCGGCGTGGAGCTTTTTTTATGCTAAAATACGGCCCAAATAAATAAGCATCTCAAAGATTATATTACTGAGCTGAGGGTGCATGAAAATTCGATAATAAATGGTAAACTCCTGATTGAATTAGAGAAGATAACCGGCGCCGATATATTGGTTATGGGTTTAATACAGGGAGAGCAGCGCTTACCAGACCCTTATAATCATCTGATTTTACACCCTTGCGACGTCCTCATTATCAGATCTGACACACGAGATCTGCAGACACTGTTGGATTCAGCAGGTCTTGAGCTCGTCGGGAGCAGAAAAATCCGGGAAGAAGACCTGCCGATCGGACAAAGCCGGCATTGTAGAAGCCGTGATCATGGCCAATTCTCTCATGGAAGGAAAATCAGCCCTCGGCCTGAAATTGCGTCAGAGCTATGGGGTTACAAGTTCGGAGATTACTGGAGGATGGGCCTGCCCCTGGGAATTGTTGTCACTGCTGTGGCCATACCCTTGATCCTGCTGGTTTGGCCTTTTTAATCAATGTTTTTTCTTACGCCTAGGATGATGGGAACAAAGATTTAACTGCCGGCAGCTAATATTTTTAAACCCCTCCTTTTTTGGGAGGGGTTTGTGTTCGGCAAACTGGCTGTTTCAGCAAGTAATGGGTTATGATTTTCCCGCTTTCTCTGCTTTCATGATCTTGGCCCAGGTATCTCTCAAAGACACGATCCGGTTAAATACAGGCGCCTCACTGGTGGAATCAACAGGGTCCACGAAAAAGTAACCATGCCTGAGGAACTGGTAGCGGGTAGCCGGAGCGGCGCCCGCCAGGCTTGGCTCAACCAGGCACGCGGTCAGCTTCTCAAGAGAATTAGTATTAATGCATGACTTAAAATCTTTTTCCTCGTCCGGGTTTTCTTTTGTGAAAAGGTGGTCGTACAGTCGCACTTCGGCTTTCACGGCGTGATCCGCTGATACCCAGTGCAGCGTGCCCTTCACTTTGCGCGTGGTGTTAGAACCGCTTCGGGTTTCCGGATCATAAGTGCAGCGAACTTCGATCACTTCACCGGTTTTTTCGTCCTTGACCACCCTCTCGCACTTGATGATATAAGCGTGCTTCAGCCTCACCTCACTGCCGGGCGACAGGCGGAAAAATTTTTTCGGCGGGTCTTCGCGGAAGTCCTCCTGCTCAATATACACTACACGTGAAAAGGGGACTTTGCGCGAGCCCATACCGGGATTCTCCGGGTTGATCTCACATTCCAGCTCCTCCACCTTGTTTTCAGGATAATTCTCAATGACTACCCGCAGCGGGCGCAGCACGGCCATAACGCGCGGAGCGCGGTAGTTCTGGTCTTCGCGAATACTGTGTTCAAGCATAGAGATATCAACGATGCTGTTTGACTTGGCCACACCGATTTGCTCGCAAAAATCCCGAATCGACTCCGGCGTGTAGCCGCGCCTGCGCAGTCCGGATATAGTGGGCATGCGCGGGTCATCCCACCCGCTGACATAGCCCTGTTCCACCAACTGCCGCAGCTTGCGCTTGCTCATTACGGTATGGGTCAGGTTAAGGCGGGCAAATTCAATCTGCTGCGGGTGATAGATTTCCAGGGCATCCAGGACCCAGTCGTACAGCGGACGGTGGTCCTCAAATTCCAACGTGCAGATGGAATGGGTAATACCTTCGATTGAGTCCGAGATGGGGTGGGCATAGTCGTACATGGGATAGATGCACCAGTTATCGCCCGTCCTGTGGTGCGTTGACCTGAGAATGCGGTAGATAACGGGGTCGCGCATGTTCAGGTTCGGAGATTTCATGTCGATCTTGGCCCTCAGCACCCGCAAGCCGTCCTCGAATTCACCGGCCCTCATACGCTGAAAAAGATCCAGGTTCTCTTCGACCGGACGGTTGCGGTACGGGCTCTCCCTGCCTGGCTCGGTCAGAGTGCCCCGGTATTCTCTGATTTCCTCGGCATTCAGGTCGCAGACATAGGCCTTACCGGTTTTAATTAGCTGTACGGCGCACTCATACATTTCTTCAAAGTAGTCAGAAGCGTAGTACATCCTGTCGTCCCAGTCGAACCCCAGCCACCTTACATCATTTTTGATCGACTCCACGTATTCTATTTCTTCTTTACTCGGGTTGGTGTCATCAAACCTGAGGTTGCATAACCCCCCGTTTTTTACAGCGAGCCCAAAATTGAGGCAGATGGACTTGGCATGTCCAATATGCAGGTAGCCGTTCGGCTCCGGTGGAAAGCGGGTGTGAACCCTGCCGTCGTATTTGTTGGTCTCAAAGTCTTCGTTGATTATATTTTGAATAAAATTGACCGGTAAGTCTGAATGGCCCGTAGTCATCTCAAATACTCCCTCTTCACTTTTTTTATAATTGTATAGATCAGTGTTCTGCATGTCCACGTTCCATTTCCTCCTTGGGACTAAAAAATACTCAGAAAAACTCAGGCCATTTTAACAGGTTGTTGTTGGCTTATATTTCCACATTTTGTCCAATAAATAGCTGAACTATGTATAAAATTCTATGGTTTTCCCCATCTTTTCAGTTAATAAAAAAAGCGCCGGGTGCTTTTACAGGCAGGTTTGTCCTTGAGAATCGCGAAATAAACTTATAAACGCAAACCTGCCATAAATTGGCCGGTAACATCCTAATTTTTTGCTTTAAAAGGAGGCCATTCACGTGACAGCTTACGAGGCCGAGACCCTGATTAATTTTAACGAAGGGAACGATTTCGCAGAGGTCTACACATCTTCCGCACGGGTCCGCAAAATCCTTACCGGTCAGGGGTTTGAGCCGTACCAGGTGGACCGGTTTAAAGGAAGACCCTGTGGTTGGCATTTCCAGATTTCCAAAACCGCAATACTATTGAAGCCGGAGAAGAAGTCAATTAAGATTGGAGGCTCTCGCAAAAAGCCGTCAATTGCTTCAAGCGCTAAGATTACCCCAGCGGCAGAAAGCAAACCGGTTAGAGCCAGGCCCAAAGGCAGGGTAACTCCAAAACCATTTTTTGAAACTCAATTATTTGTGGATAAAGAGTAAAAAAAGATCTGCAATATTGGGTCAACTGGAGCTGGTTTTTTTGTTGAAGCTGCTAAGTTATTTGTAGTATATAAATTAATAATCCCAATACATGGCCTGGCAACACCACCCTTGAACTATACCGCCACAGTTCCCTGGCCTGACAAAAAAGGCTATTGCAAGACTATCTGGGATATTAAATAGTCAAGAAGTTTTGATTATTTTTATATATACAAAAGTTCGCACAAATTGAAAAGGGATTGTCGCATAATTTTAGGGAAATTTCTATACACCGAGTTGTTTGACGCTTGCCAAAAAAAGAAATAGCCAGGAAATAATCCCGGCTTTCTTAAAGCTAACTTGTTTTCTAGTTAAACAATCGAATAAGATTTGCCTTACACGTTACATCAACTAATGCTCGTTCATTCTTTGTTAACTCATTATCATAAATTTCTTTTAGTTTCGCATGATTTTGTTCCGATCCTTTAATAAAAGGTAATAATTCCTCAATAGACATTAAATCCTTTTTCTGTTTCATTTCCTGCCGGCGGTAATTAATCACTAATTTATGTAAAACATATGCTTCCGGTAGTGGCACCCGCAGTTGAAAGGATCGGATTACTAAAATAGTGGTCCATTGACTCAAAATGTTCAGGTGCCGAAGACCGGTGGCTTTTATTCCAAGACCCTCTACAGTATAGGGTTCCACCTGGCCGTGACCCATTTCTCGAACTAAGAACTCTACCTCAAGGGGCCCTTCCACCTTTGAAAATTTAATCAGCCCATCTTGGCGCTGCTGGGTTATAAAACCATAACGCTCCATTACGTCACACAATGGTACTTTTTTAGCCGGGCGTCTTATGTTTGGGATTAGAAAATCAAGATCGATTGTACGGATGCTTGGCTGGAAGCCTCTAAAATAATTAGATTCAGCATAAATATACTCAACCCAACTCCCAATTAAAACAAGATCTGCCAAAATACCTTGTGCATCCAGCAGCCCAATAGTCTCCCAGAAAACTGCTTCCTGTGTTTTGTTCATTTGCGTTTAAGCACTTTATCTAAAATCCTACAATCCCTCTTTATTTCTCGTAGATTTTTCACAAGTTTCTTATGTTGCTCTAATTTAAACTGTAACTCATTTAATTCTTCTTTGGATAATTTATTTAAATATTTAGATACCATCTTTCCGTTTTCCCGGTAATCCAGATAGGGATACAAACGACCTCGAATATTCTTAAGGCGGATATTCCCCTTGGGCAAGGACGCTAATTTCTCTTCATAGGATTGTTCCATCGACTTGAGCCGCTCATAATGGTCCTCCAAGACCCCGCGAATCATTATAACCCCTCCTATTGTTAACCTGCAACATAGTAATAATTTAACCGATGCAGGTTAACAATATTCTACCCTACGACACACTGTTTTGCAAGAATATAAATTAACCTGCAAACGTTTTAATAAATAACTAATTGCAGGTTAATTTTTATTAAACGCCCAGATGGGTTGTTTATAGATATTTGCAAGAAAAAAAGCCTGCCAATAATAAGCAGGATTTTTTATCTTTTTACTGTATTTTTACTATACATATCTTTTTTTGTAACACCTAAAATCCTAAAACGCTTGATATAACTTTAACTGGAGCGGGTGACGAGGATCGAACTCGCAACCCTCAGCTTGGGAAGCTGATGCTCTACCGTTGAGCTACACCCGCCCGGCTCCAATATTATAACTTTTCTAATCTTAAAAATCAAGTTTTGGGCTTTTCCGGATTTTTAATGAAAGCGGGCAACCAAAAGGACTGCCCGGTACAGACATGGTGACCCCACCGGGATTCGAACCCGGGTTACCGCCGTGAAAGGGCGGTGTCTTAGGCCGCTTGACCATGGGGCCAATAACAGAAGTCGGATGTCTGAAGTCGGAAGTCTGAAATAATCTTTTTCCGACATCTGACATCTGACGACCGACATCTGAATGGTGAGCCATGCTGGACTCGAACCAGCGACA
>DFAP01000001.1:36283-48389 GCA_002365855.1 Pelotomaculum sp. UBA3103
TAAAAGTCAGGTGCTCTACCAACTGAGCTAATGGCCCGTCAAGCCTTACAATAAGATATATTACTATACCCGTAAACAGGAGTCAACCACCAAAAACCATCTTTGTTTATTTAACGGGTATATAAACAAACACAAATCAAACCTGCGAAATTACCTGTACAACTCCGCCAGTAAAATTGTTTGAGAGCGCCTGCTGCCCACGCCAACCAGCGCAATGGGCGCACCTGATAGCTCGCTGAGACGCTCCAGGTATTTCCTGGCATTGGGCGGGAGATCTTCCAATTTTCTCGCGCTGGTAATATCCTCGCGCCACCCCGGGAGCTCTTCATAAACCGGCTCGCACTCTCTTAAAACCTTGAGGCTGGCCGGAAACTCTTCCATTATTTCACCATGGTAATTATAGCCTGTGCAAATCATCAGCTTATCCAAGCCGCTTAAGACATCCAGTTTGGTGATCGCCAGGTAATCAAGGCTGTTGACCCTCACAGCATACCGGCCCACAACGCCGTCAAACCAGCCGCAGCGGCGCGGCCGGCCGGTTGTGGTCCCGACTTCCCCGCCTTGTTTCCGAATGTATTCACCGGTTTCATTAATAAGTTCCGTAGGGAACGGGCCTTCCCCAACCCTGGTGGTGTAGGCCTTGGCAATACCGATCACCATGTCGATCTGGGTCGGGCCGATACCGGTGCCCAGGCACGCCGCCCCAGCTGTAGGATGGGACGAAGTGACGTATGGATAGGTGCCGTGGTCAAGGTCCAGAAGGGTGCCCTGGGCGCCCTCAAAAAGCACATTTTTCCCCTGCTTCACAGCATCATTAACCACTATCGACGTATCAAAAACGTACGGCTTCAAATCCGTAGCGTAACCTGTGTAATCTTCAAGCACTTGAGCATAGTCGATTGGTTCGGAATCGTAGACCTCGGTCAACAGCAGGTCTTTTCCTTCCAGGTTTCGTTCGAGCAAAGCAGCAAATTCTTTCTGATCCAGAAGGTCGACCACCCGTATGCCCATCCGGGCCGATTTATCAGTGTAAGCGGGACCTATACCCCGTCCGGTGGTGCCAATTTTTTTACTTCCCTTGCTGTCCTCTTCCATCAGGTCAAGTTTCTGATGGTAGGGAAAAATAACATGGGCCCGCTGACTTATTTTCAAGTTTGCAGTACCAACGCCCCTTTTTTCCAGGGAACGAATTTCGGTGAGAAGAGCCGCAGGGTCGATCACCACCCCGCTTCCGATAACACAAATCTTGTCGGGGTAAAGAATTCCTGAGGGGATCAGGTGAAGTTTATACTCCGTGTCGTCAACCACAACTGTGTGGCCGGCATTGTTACCTCCCATATAGCGGACCACCATGTCGGCCTTTTCCGCCAGGTAGTCGGTTACTTTGCCTTTTCCCTCATCACCCCACTGGGCTCCTATTACAACGACTGTAGACATCCGGATAACCTCCTAAATCCTATTTGCAATCTCCCGGGCCGCCACCACTCCTGAAACCGAGGCCTGCGCCAGGCCCCTGGTGACTCCTGCCCCATCCCCGGCCGCAAACAGGTTGTTAACCTGTGTCTCCAGGGAGTTTGACAGGGCCAAGCGGGAGGAATAAAACTTTACTTCAACGCCGTAAAGAAGAGTGTACCTGGAATAGACACCCGGCGCCAACTTGTCCAGAGCCTTCAGCATCTCCACAATACCCATCAGGTGGCGGTACGGCAGGACCAGGCTTAAATCTCCTGGCGTTGCCTCCCGCAGGGTGGGTATGGTCATGCACTTGGCCAGTCTTTCCCTGGTTGAGCGCCTGCCTGAAAAAAGGTCCCCCAGGCTCTGCACAATCACACCGCCTCCCAGCAGGTTGGCCAGGCTGGCGATATACCTGCCGTAAGCGATTGGTTCCTTAAAGGGTTCGGTGAATGTCTTGCTGACCAGCACGGCAAAGTTTGTGTTTTCGGTTTTATTATATGCATGGCTGTGTCCGTTAACCGTTATCAGCCCGTTATTATTTTCCAGAACAACCTCCCCGTTGGGATTCATGCAGAAAGTCCGCACGTTGTCGTTAAACGTCCGGGAAAAATAAATAATCTTAGCCTCGTATAAAATCCTGGTCAGGTGTTCCATAACCGCAGCGGGCAGCTCCACACGCACCCCGATATCCACCGGGTTTACCGCTGTTGGGAGATCCAGTCGCCGTGCCTCCTGGGTAAGCCAGTCCGCGCCCTCCCTGCCGGGCGCCAGCACCACGTACTTAGCATTTAATACCTGCCCGTCACGGGTCCTTATGCCCCTGACGGTCCCGTCTTTTACCAGGATCTCCTCTACCTGGCAGGATGTCCGCACCTCTACCCCACAGGAAACCAGGTGCTTTTGCATTCCCTGAAGTACTTCCTTGCAGCGGCCGGTGCCCATGTGCCTGATCTGAACGGGAACCAACTTCAGCTCCGCCAGCACCGCGCGGCGCTGATAGTCCTGAATTTCTACGTCGTGCTCCAGCCCGAAAATTTGTTCTGGAGCGCCGAACTTGATATATATGCTGTCTATATATTTAATCAGGTCTGAAAGACTTTTTTCTCCGATATATTGATCCAGGCTTCCGCCTACCTTGGTAGACAGGGTGAGCTTCCCGTCACTGAATGCTCCGGCCCCGCCCCAACCGCACACGGTTGAACAGGGTGAACAATTGAGGCAAGCCCCCCCCTGCTCACGCGCCGCGCAGACACGTTTGTCTATATCCCGCCCTTTTTCAATAATCAATATTTTCAAGCCGGTCCTGGCCTTGGATAGCTCAAAAGCAGTTAATATTCCTGCAGGGCCTGAACCTACAATAATTACGTCATACTGCATACTCACTAAAAGTCCCTCCTCCTATCCCCGGGTTATGCTTGAAAGTTCTTACGCCAACATAAAAATAACCCAAACAACAAACCTATACCAGTTGCTATTTGAGCCGTTGGTCTCCACCGCACCGGGGATGTAGTTGTCAGGGTGTCCTATTGCGGGCAGCAAGGGTATTTTAGCAAAATGATCAGTTATTGTCAAGCAAACTTAAAGCATTTAAAGAATTTTTAAAGTATTTTAAAGGATTTTAAGTACAATATAAAAATATTTCTAGGTCTGAATGTCTCCGTGGTTTTTCATCAGAGGCACAAATTTGGTGTATTTGTCTAAAAATCCAAGTTCAATAAACCCTACCGGCCCGTTGCGGTGCTTGGATATAATTATTTCCGCAATGCCTTTTTTTTCTGAATCCCTATTATAGTATTCATCACGGTAAATAAACATGATCAGGTCGGCATCCTGCTCTAAAGAACCAGATTCTCGCAGGTCCGACATGATCGGCCGTTTTTTATCCCTCTGCTCTACGGAGCGACTAAGCTGCGCCAGGGCCAGGACAGGTACATTCAGCTCCTTGGCCAACCCCTTTAAGGACCGGGATATTTCAGATATCTCCTGCTGGCGGTTCTCCGACCTGCGACTGCCCTGCATCAGCTGCAGGTAGTCTATTACAATCAGGCCCAATCCTGTTTCAGCTTTGAGTTGCCTGACCTTGGCCCGGATATGACGCACTGTGATGCCAGGAGTATCATCTATATAGAGCGGCGCTTTAGCCAGCTTTCCCTTTGCCTCATGTAGTTTTTGCCAGTCTTCTTCGTCCAGTTCACCAGTGCGGATATGCTGGTGATCCACCTTGGCCTCCGAAGAGAGAATCCTCTGAACCAGCTGTTCCTTTGACATTTCCATGCTAAAAATAGCTACTGGAATATCGTGCTTCAGAGAAGCGCTGTATCCTATGGTGACACCTAAGGCGGTTTTGCCCATGCCGGGGCGGCCGGCCAGGATGATCAGATCACTTGGCTGCAGTCCGCAACAGATCCGGTCCAGGTCACCAAACGAGGTTGGGACCCCGGTCACATTGCCCCGGTTATTATAAAGAAACTCCAGGTTGGCGAAAGTGTCCAGAAGGATATCCTTGACGGCATAAAACGCTTTGGCGGCGCTTCTGCCCCCTAGTTCCGTAATCATGCGCTCGGCTTCGGCAATCAGCTTCTCTGGTTCTTCACCTTCTTCAAATCCCATGCCGGCGATCCGGGTTGACAGGTGAATCAGGGTGCGCAGCAGCGACTTTTCTTCAACGATGCGCACGTAGTAATCAATACTAGCGGCTGTGGGAACCATTTCTGCCAGCGATGCCAGGTAGGATACTCCGCCTGCCCGATCCAGCGCTCCTTGCTGTCTCAGGTTTTCGCTTACCGTGATCAGATCTACAGGATTCCCGCTCTCATTTAAATCGAGCATGGCCTCATAAATTTTTTTATGGCTTTCCCTGTAGAAGTCCTCCGGGCGGAGAACCTTCATAGCCCTGTAGATAGCCTCCCGGTCCAGAAGAACGGCGCCCAGTACTGACTGCTCGGCGTCTATGTTTTGCGGGGGAATTCGATCCAACAAAGAAATCACCTTTTACTTTTGCTTTAACAGTATTCATACCAAGATCTTAGCGCAAACGTGAAATTTTTTTTATTAGCTGACTAATTCGTCAACCTCCGCAGATGGGAATACCCGTCTGATAATATCTTCCACAGAGCTAACCGGGATCACCTTGATTCCCTTAATATCCACCGGAATATCTTTTTCGTTTTCCGTCGGGAGCAGCACGGTCTTGATACCGGCCTGCCTGGCGCCGTAAATCTTTTCAAATACGCCGCCCACCGCGCGCACCTTGCCCTGTATAGAGATCTCGCCTGTAACGGCAACATCCTGAATAATGGGGCGACCCTGGATGGCGCTTAAAATAGCCAGCAGGATGGCTACACCCGCCGACGGTCCGTCGATCCTGCCTCCACCCACCACGTTGACGTGAAGGTCGTAGTTGGAGAGGTCCTCGCCGGTCAGCTTACGAATTACTGAGGCGGCATTGAACACGGAATCTTTGGCCATGCTTCCTGCGGTGTCATTAAAGCGGATCGTCCCCTGTCCCTGGTTCCGGGCTGGAAACACGACAGCTTCGATCTCCAAAACCGACCCCAAAAAGCCCTGAACACCCAACCCGAATATTTTTCCTATTTCTCTCTGGGAGTCGGCCTTCCGGCTCACACACGGGCTGAGCCTGCTGACCAGCGCAACTTCCCTTACGTCTTCGGGCCTGATAACGGGTTGATCTTCATCTGTCTTGCAGCTGTAACAGGTCATCCCGAAGGCGTCTGCCAGAATATTGATAGCTTTTCGCCCTTCAATGGTATATTCACTGATCAAATCAGGCACAGCCACATCCATTTCCACATTCAGCTTGTTGGCCGCCTGCCTTAAAATTTCCCGTATGTCCCTCGGCGTCAGCGGCTCGAAAAAAATCTCGGCACACCGTGACCTGATCGCGGGGTTGATTTCCTCCGGATCCCTTGTCGTAGCCCCAATCAAAATGAAGTCAGCCGGAGCGCCTTCTTCAAATATCTTCTTGATATACTGGGGCACATTAGGCTCATGGGGGTCATAATATGATGAATCAAAGAAGACCCTCTTGTCCTCCAGCACCTTGAGCAATTTGCTCTGCAAAACCGTGTCCATTTCACCAATCTCGTCAATAAAGAGAACTCCTCCGTGAGCATCTGTAACCAGCCCCAGCTTCGGTTCAGGTATGCCGGTCTCGGCCAGCTCCCTTCTGGCCCCCTGGTAAATGGGATCGTGCACCGACCCCAAAAGCGGGTTTGTCACTTCCCTCGGATCCCACCTCAGGGTGGCGCCGTTCACCTCCACAAAGGCCGCCTCCTTGGAAAATGGAGTGCCCCTGGAGCCTTTTGCAGCCTCCAAGGCCAGTCGGGCAGCGGTGGTCTTGCCTACACCAGGCGGTCCGTACAAGATAATGTGCTGCGGGTAAGGAGATGCCAGCTTGGCCAACAGGGCTTTGACCGCCCGTTCCTGTCCGATAATTTCCTCAAACGTGGACGGGCGCAAAAACTCCATGGCAGAAGCTGAGAGTTTCTTCAGTTCCATCTTCTCCAGTATGGCAAGCTTTTTCAGGGTCTGGGCATTTTCCGGACCAGTGTTTTCTTTGAGCACCTGCATCTTAATTTCTTTGACATATTCCTCATGCCGCTGCTGTAATTTTTCACTGATCTTTTTTTCCAGGTTGTCTTCAACCGTACGGCGTGCTATATTATCCGCTATCTCTTCTTCGATTTCCTCCAGAATTCCTGGAATTTCTTCCGGGGTAGGCAGGGTTTCATACGTAGGATCCTCGAAAACAAGCTTCTGGAGGGCCAGTACCCTTTCCTCCAATTTTTCGGACCGCATAAACTGCAGCGCTTCCAGTTTTCCCGCCCGCAACACCAGCTTGTCGGAACCATAGAGGTTCGCCAAAAGCCCATAGAGCGCGGTAACCTGGCGCATCAGCTGATCATGGCCTTTCGATTTACCGGAGGGATCGTTTCTAGCCACTCCAATAAATTTTTCGAGGAATAACTTCATCTTGAGCTCCTTTCTAACATGCGCCTTTAGTAAATTGCGCCCGCGTTTTTATTCCCCCACCACTTCTACCCTTATTTCCGCCTGGACAGTAGTATGCAGCTTGGCGGTGATGGAGTAAATCCCGAGCTGTTTAATCGGTTCCTTGACGATCAATTTCTTTTTGTCTAAAGTAATTTTATGCTGTGCTTCCATGGCTTCGGCCACATCCTTGTTGTTTATGGATCCGAAAAGCCTTCCACCTTCGCCGGTTTTTGCTTTTAACTGAACTGTCAGGTTTTCCAGCCGTGCTGCCAGTTCCCTGGCCACCTGCTCCAGCTTTTGATCCTTTGAGGCCTGTACCCGCTGGCGCTCGGCCAACTCCTTGATCTTGGCCTCGGAAGCCACGCTTGCCAGGCCGCGCGGAATGAGGTAATTTCTAGCGTAACCTTCCGCCACGTTCAGGACATCTCCGCACCTGCCCTGACCTGGTACATCTTTTATCAATATCACCTTCATAATAACTCCTCCTTCAAACCTTGCCCCGGCCAGGACCTGTCAGGCCCTCCCGGAAATCACTATTTCAAAACAGGAAGCCGCCTCAAGTTGATCAAGGGATCAAGCACCCCCAGCAACAGTACGAAGGCAATGCTGAAGGGAAGGTTTAACGCGGCCAGGACTATAAAAATTATTTTTAACGGCAGGGTCAGCTTTATTTTTCGGAAAAAGAAAACGGTCACGGCAATACCCAAAACCATATAAGCATGGAATAAAACAAACAGGATGTTTTTACCTGCTTTTGCCGCAGCCGCCAGAGCAAAATTATCGCCCGCCAAAGTCAGCGCCAACCCGGCAATCAATGCCCACACGCTGTACCAGGGGAAGTATATCCCGGTAAAAGCTGGCGCCGGGGGCGCCTGGTAGTTCAGGCGGCGCAGGATGGATATGGACAGAAAATATGTTATAGCCGCAGCGGCGGCTGATGATACAATGTGCTGTCCCGGTATGAGCATTTCAAAAATATTAATTACATTTGCAGTAAAATTTTCCTGCCATTCCGGAGGCATCTCGCTGAATGTGCCTGCGTCCCTGTTGGCCATTATAGCTTGTTCAACTACCTGCCGGCCTTCCTCCCCAAGCAAAAAGAGGTTTTGGCCGGTCAGAATAAATATAGCCCCAACGGTCAGGAGAGCCAGCGCGGCTGAGCCAAGAAGACCTACCGCCAGGGTTCTGCCTGATGATACCCGGTTTTTAAAAAGCAGGCCCAACAAAATCCCCAGCAGACCGAAGCGGGCAACTAAAACAAACACATCCGCAGGATTCGGCGCCAGTGCAAACATAAGCAACCCCGCAGCTGCCAAACCCAGTATACTATAACGGGTATCAAGCCTCAACACTAGAAATATTACCGGTACAGGAAGAAACACCTCGGCAATAAAATAAAGTGACGGAATGTAAATACCGACCAGGCCTGCAGCGGCCATCAGCGCGGTAAAAAAAGCCCACTCCGCCGGGATTGCGTTTTTCAAGTTGGCTGTCAATCCATCACCTCTTTTTCTCAACCGTGTAGTTCAAAAGGGTTGAAAGATCGCTGTACCACCTTTCGACCTCATGTTCTTCGTCAATGCCCTGGCGCAGCTTGGCTTCAATTCTTAAATCCAGACGCGAGAAATTAATTCCCAGCCTTCTCCCCAAAACATAGCAGGTTATAATAAGACTGGACAGCGCATCAAGAAGGAGGTCTTCACTGCCCCTCAGCATAGCTTTGAACAGCGCGGATACCGACGTGATCAGGTCTGCCTTCAACCACTCAATAACCTTGATATTTTTAGCGATGCCGCCTTCCTGGTTCCCGGGTATCATCATGGTTCCCCCTTTACGGTCCCGCCCTAACTATTCTGCGAAACGGGTTTTTTTCCTGCCCCCTTTGGCCTTTTCCCTATGATTTGTTGCCCGGGCTTAGAAAAACCGCGCCAACAAAAAAAGATGAGGGAATGCCCACATCTTTTTTTTAATACGCTTATAGAAGTCGCTGCACTTTAAAAGCTCAGCTCCTTATTCTGCGGTGAACGGCAGCAGCGCAATATTACGCGCCCTTTTTACCGCTGTTGTCAACAGGCGCTGGTGCTTGGCACAGTTTCCTGAAATGCGCCGGGGCAGTATTTTACCCCGCTCGGTGATATATTTTTTTAGGCGAGGCACGTCCTTGTATTCAACGGACTCAGCTTTATCGACGCAAAAGCTGCAGATCCTCTTCTTGCCCCTTCGCCCACGTTCTCTTTTCAAGGTCTCTTCCCCCTGCCGAAAAAATATTTATAATTTAAACCACTAGCAAACAAAATTCTACCGCTTATCAATTACAAATAAACTTGCTCTTTAAAACGGTATGTCGTCCTCGTTAAAATTGATCTCGCTGCCGTGTCCCTGGCCGTCACCGTAACCCGCGCTGCCTGAACCGGACCCGCTCTCCTTGGGACGATCGAGAAAGCGAACATTTTCGGCCACTACCTCTGAGGCCTTCCTGCGAATTCCCTGACTGTCGTCATAAGAGCGAATCTGGAGCCTGCCTTCAACCGCCACGAGCCTGCCCTTGCCAAGATGATTGGCGCAAACTTCAGCCTGTTTCTGCCAGACCACGATGTCAATAAAGTCAGCTTCTTTTTCCCGGTCCTTGATCTGTCGGCGGTCAACAGCCAGGGTAAACTTTGCTACGGCTACTCCGTTCGGGGTATACCGGAGCTCAATGTCTTTCGTCAGCCGGCCGATCAGAATTACTTTATTGAACATATTTTCACCGCCTCTTAAATCTTGCTTTGGGTTAACGCGCCGTTACGGCCCGTCTGGACAACTACTCGTCCTCGCGGATAATGATATGCCGGAGCACTTCGTCTGTAATCTTAAACACTCGGCTGAGCTCTGCGGCCACTTTTGGTTGAGCTTTGATCTGAAAAATGATGTAAACGCCTTCCCTGAGATCCTTCACCTCATAGGCCAGCCTGCGCTTACCCCATTTGTCTATTTTGATCATCTCGCCGCCGTTTTTTTCAACCAGGCCCTTGAACCTTTCAATGACCTCCGTGCTTTTTTCCTCGTCCAGATCCGGACGAAGGACAAAGACTACCTCGTACTTGCGCAAACCATTCACCTCCTCCCCCTGGACATAGGCCCTATCTCCATGGATAGAGCAGGGTGGAACGTCAAAATCAAATTTGACTTGTCGATTATAGCACAGGGCTTTTAAATTGGCAAGGAAGATAGAAAAAGGAAGGCAAAAAAATAACCTCGTGATCATGTTAATAATAGAGCGCCTTTCGCGACAAAATACTAACAAACGAAGAACGGAGGTGCTTTTATTGAGTTCGATTAAACCCTATACTTACTCACATTCCATTCAGGGTGCGCAGGTAAAACCCCTGACGGAAGATGGTAAACAAGTGAGCATTCTTTATAATGGTCCCCTGACCCGGTCAAACGCGGGGCAGATTTTCCTGCACTGCGGGTTTGGGGATAAAAACAGCTGGACAGAAATTATAGACCACCCGATGGAACAGGTTAACAGCGGCTGGGAAAAAACAATCCGCGTAGAAAAGGGCAAGCATCTGAACTTTTTTTTTAATGATGGTTGGGACAACTGGGATAACAATAATGGGACCAACTGGGCCTACCGCATATCCGGTTAAAACCAAAAAATTTAACAGGATTTACAAGATTAGAAAGATTTACAGGATTAAAATAATATGGGATTTATGATATTACATCGGAGAATACAAATAAAAATACTGTATTAGTATTTATAAATTCTGTTAATCATGTAATAATCCTGTAAATCCTGTAAATTATTCTCTACCGGCTTGTTGAACCACCGCCTTAACAGACTTATCGAACTTGGGACGGGGCACCAGCAGCACCCTGCCGCATTTCAAGCACTTAATTCTGAAATCAATGCCGGTGCGAATAACTTCCCATTGATCACCGCCGCAGGGGTGGGTTTTTCTCATCCTTACAACATCACCGACTGAATATTTCTGCAAAACATGTCCTCTCCTTCAATTCTGCCACGCAGAGCGGATTTCCACCAGCCTTATTTTTATTTTAAGGCTGGTTTTTATTGCAGAATTAAACGGTATTAAATATTTTTAAAATATTTTTTAGCTTTCCAGGAATGCTTTATATCCTTTATAGGCCATGTAAATGTCCGCCTTGCTGGCAACCTCAAACGGTGAGTGCATTCCCAGCAGGGCTACGCCGCAGTCAAGCACATCCATACCATGCGCGGCTATGAGGTGGGCGATTGTGCCCCCGCCCCCCTGGTCAACTTTACCCAGTTCACCGGTCTGCCAGACGACTCCTGCGCTGTTGAATATTCGCCTTGTTTCAGCCATCATTTCAGCGTGCGCCTCACTGGCAGAATACTTGCCCCTGCTGCCGGTGTACTTGGTAAGCACCACTCCGCAGCCTGCGCGGGCAGCATTCATCTTTTCAATAACGTCACCGTAATTCGGATCAAGCGCTACATTCACATCTGCGGAAAGAGCGCGTGAGGCTGCCAGAACTCGCCTTAAAACCAGCTCATTATATCCGGGAACACACCGGATAAAAATTTCCGCGAGGATATTGGTAAAAAAAGCCGATTCCATCCCCGTGTTTCCCGCACTGCCTATTTCCTCCTTATCAGCGAGTACCAGCAGGGAGGTCCGCTCCGGTCCGGTTACCCCGGCAACTGCCCTGAGTGAGGCGTAGGCGCAAACCCGGTCGTCCTGGCCGTAGCCGCCAATAAAACTGCGGTCAAAACCGACATCCCTGGCAGTCCAGGCCGGAACCAGCTCAATTTCCGCGCTGACAAAATCTTCCTCCGCAATACCATACCACCTATTAAGAAGCTCCAGCACGGCCAGTTTGAAGCGGTCTTTAAGCTCTTCACCGGGCAGTGGAATACCTCCCACCAGTATGTTCAAGCTTTCACCGGGAACGGCGTCAGTCATTTTTTTGTCCATCTGGTCCTTGGCCAGGTGGGGCAGCAGGTCGGATACCGTGAAAACCGGCTCGCCTGGTCTTTCTCCAATGGTAACAGGAATAACAGAACCGGTTTCTTTTACAAACACTCCATGCAGTGAAAGCGGCACAGAAAGCCATTGATATTTTTTAATGCCCCCGTAATAGTGAGTCTTAAGGAGGGCAAGGTTTTCATCTTCATAAAGAGGGTGCGGCTTTAAATCCAGACGGGGGCTGTCCACATGTGCGCCAAGCATGTTTAGTCCACCTGCCGGGGTTTTTCCAATAACTGCTGCTACGAGCGCCTTCCGGCGGTTTATAGTGTAAACCCTGCTTCCCGGCGCCAAACGCGCCATGCTTTCCAGAGGTTGAAAACCAGCCTTTTCCAGGAAGCTTGCAGCCTCTGTAATGGCCTCCCTTTCCGTCTTGGCTGAGTCCAAAAAGGTTTTATACTCCTCACAAAAAGCCAAAGACTTGTCCCGTTCATTTATATCCATGCAGTCCCACGCGTTTTTTCTGCGATAGGCCAGCAGCGCTGCAGGGTGCTGCTCATCGATACTGTTCAATTATTAACCCTCCCTTTTTTTGTTTATATGATCTGGTCATATGCGATAGTTTTTGGTTATTTACAGAAGGGTATTCTCAATAGAATCAAAAAATTTAGCTTACTACATATGATCAATTACCGTTC
>DFAP01000091.1 GCA_002365855.1 Pelotomaculum sp. UBA3103
GTGCGAAAGTTGAGTTATAAATTCAATAGCAGTGTCTGATGAAGAAAGGTGATTGCCGGTTTTGGGAACCAAGTATACTCTAAAACTATATCTGCTATCACTAAAAACTTCATTTGATAGCTCCGCTCGATATGCATCAATAAAACCTTTCAGTTCATTATAGTGCTTACTTTGTAATTTTTTAGACACCTCATATTGCCAAGCGGCACGAGTCGTTATTACTTGCAAAGGAATAGATAAAGTAGTACTAAGAGAATAATAATTGCCGAATTTTTGAATAATCAAGTCCTCAAAATTTAACAAGAGTGCTTGGCATTCCCCACAGATATCCAAATCAAATGCTGGTGCAAAACGGTGCTCAATTTTATTGCGAAGCAAAATAAATAGCTTTATATTTTCTCGAACTGGGTGAGAAAGCTCCTTGCATTCATCAATGCATTTGCTCAATTCCCAAGCCTTCTTGTCACCATCGACAATCTTTACTGCCCCTTCTTTATCATAGTGATAATAATCAACGCCTGTTTGCTCAAATATTGCATGCAACAATGAAGTCCATGCAATTATCATCATCACAGTAAAACCTTGCGTTCTGAAAGCAGTCATAGGGCGGTTGTAGATATCAATTGCTAGGATGGCCGCTTCTTTTGCTTTGTCTACAAGGCTTTCTACGTTTTCTTTCAAATCTGGCTTATAGGGATTACTGCTGTATTTTTGGACTTGAGACATCATTCGAATATATTCTTCTTCTGAATACATAAATTCCGAAGGGAGTACACGGTATAATTCCCCCTCTTTACTAAGAAAGGGCTTCCACTTTTTTCCCACATATGTACGCGTTGTACTGGTGCTCCACCCCGTTTTTTCCGCAAGCTCTGCTAAAGTGAAAAGAATGTTTTTATTTACTTTCTCTTGGAAAAAAGAATATGATAGCTTAAACTTTTCAATATTCGCTTTCATATTCTCCACTCCTTCAAAAGAACATGCCGTACCAATGTTATTATAGCATCATAATTGGGCATTTCTAAAGACATTTTCCTTTCGCAAAAACGAGATTTATGTTTTACAAAATATTAAGATACAAAACTTCAAAGCCCGAGAGGTTCTGAATCTTTAGGTTTTTTGTCAGCTCACCTGGCAGAAGTTTGGTTTTAACTATCTTTCCTTACGAACCCCTCCCTTTAACATTTGGAATGCCAAACCAAGAAAAAAACAGCAAAGATCATTTAGAAATCTTTGCCGCTTAAAATGGCAGGGGGGCGCTAATCTTTAGGATCAGCAAACTCATAATGGCGGGTTAGGGATCTGAACCCTAGGCACATTTACATTTACACTGGTTTTCGAGACCAACTCCTTAAGCCTCTCAGACAAACCTTTGAATGATTAACTTTTCAGCGTCTCGGATAGAACTCGGATAGTCTACCTAAACTACACCTTCATCGGTAATTCCTTGATTTATTACAGCAGAGCTGCAGCATTACATAAAAAAAGAGCTTGATGTTACGGGTGTGCTGTAACGCAACTATCAAGCCCTGTTTTAGGTTATCATGGCGGAGAGACAGGGATTCGAACCCTGGAGACGCGGTTAACGTCTACTCGATTTCGAGTCGAGCGCCTTCGACCAGCTCGGCCATCTCTCCGTTATCTTTCTTCTCTCTCAAATCCTTAAAAAAACGCCTGATAATATCCCGGCACTCCTCTTCCAGCACCCCGGCCACGACCTCGACCTGGTGGTTGAAGCGCTGCTGCCTGACCACGTCTATTACCGAGTCCACCGCTCCGGCCTTGGGATCGGTCGCGCCGTAAACCAGCGTTTTTACCCTGGAAAGCACCAGGGCCCCTGCGCACATGGGGCAGGGCTCGATGGTGGAGTATATTGTGGTCCCATTTAAACGCCAGTCCCCGACATTACCAAAGGCTTCCCTCAGGGCCAGCATTTCAGCGTGTGCGGTACCGTCCTTCTCCTGCTCCCGCAGGTTGTGACCCCGACCTATTATTTGCCCGTCAAGCACTACAACGGCGCCGATGGGGACTTCTCCCCGGGCGAAAGCTTTTTCTGCTTCACCTAAGGCTTCGCGCATGAACGCGGCATGGTCCAAAACTCCTGCTCCTTAAAAAGCTATTTAAAAGACACTTATAGATTATAAGCCACCTGAAACCTGGTGTCAATGGATGCCGTGATGCCGCCAGGTTAGTCTTTTCCTTTGATTACGGCCAGCGGGCGCAGCCTGGCAACCTTCCTGGTCATGCCTATGGCAGCCAGGGTATTGACTACCTCGTCAATATCCTTGTAGGCCCCGGGAGCCTCGTCCAGGAGTTCCCGGTAATTCCTTGAGTTATAAAGGACGCCGCAGAGGCTGCTTTCAAACATCTCTTTGGTTATTTCCTTAATGGCGGCGGTTCGCGAGAGTAGCCGCCCCGCGCCGTGGTTAACAGAATAGAAAGACTCAGCCGACTTTTCCGTGCCGGCCAGAACGTAGGACGCCGTCCCCATGCTGCCCGGGTTCAGCGCCGGGTGCCCTGTCTCACGGTACACGGCGGGGTTGTCGGGGTGACCGGGCGGCAGCGCGCGCGTAGCGCCCTTGCGGTGTACCAGCACTTTCCTGCCACCGCGCACTTCCCACTTGGCTATATTATGGGCCACATCATACAGTAATTTCAAGCCCAACTTTTCCGGCGAACAATGAAAGACATCGCCGAAGGCCTGCCGGACATCGTGGGTGATAACCTGGCGGTTGGCAAAGGCGAAGTTGACGGCACAGGCCATGGCCGCGTAATACTCCCGCCCCTCCCTGGAATCAGAGGGAGCGCAGGCAAGCCCCTTGTCGGGCAGCTCAAACCCGTATTTCTTCGCCAGTGGCAGGTGGCTTTTGCTGAAGTCGGTACAGATCTGGTGCCCGAATCCACGGCTGCCGGAATGAATCATCACCGTCAGCTGACCGGGCCAGAGATCAAAAACACGTCCCGCAGTGGTTTCAAAGACTTCTTCAACCAGCTGTAATTCTATGAAATGGTTGCCGCCGCCGAGTGTGCCCAGCTGGCCCTGCCCTCTGCCGTATGCCTTACTGCTCACCGCGGCCAGGTCGGCCCCGGCAAGACACCCGCTTTCCTCTGTATGGTCCGCATCTTCCGGCCAACCGTAGCCTCTTTCGATGATCCCCGGTGAACCGGTATGCGCCACCTCTTCAAATATATCCCGGTTTATACCCTTATGCCGGCTCTTTTTCCCGATCCCGGTCGGCACGTACTCCTCGATCCGGTCAATCAGTTTCCTCAAAGCAGAAACATCCAGCTCACTGGCCGCCAGCCTGGTTGTCAGCAGCCGCACGCCGCAGTTGATGTCCATACCCACCGCGCCGGCTGATATAACTCCGTCGGGAGATGTCGCCATCACGCCCCCGATGGGAAGCCCAAAGCCCTCGTGCATATCGGGCATGCCGCAGACATGGTCCACCACGCCCGGCAGGCAGGCGGCATTGGCCAGCTGCTGCAGGGACTTGTCACGGCCCAGGAGCGGCAAAAGGGCCCTGCTGGCATACACCAGCCCGTCAACTTTCATGCTGCCGGACCGCCTTAAGCGGTACCTGTTTTGACCTTCTCTTTCCAAATCCAGGCCCCGGCTCATAAATTAGCTCCTCGTCCATATTTTTGGGGCTGTTTTACAAATTCAATTATCTTACAGACAGGACTTATGCAGTTGATGG
>DFAP01000041.1:0-625 GCA_002365855.1 Pelotomaculum sp. UBA3103
CGGGTCTTTACAAACCCCGGGCAAAGAACGGATGTTTTAACTTTCGCGCCCTGCTCTCCCAATGACCTGTAGAGGTTCTCAGACAGGGCCACAACCGCGTGCTTTGTAACATGGTAGCTTGCGCCCGGGTGGTACGGCAGGATACCCGCGGTAGAAGCCGTGTTGACAACATGGCATTCAGTGTCCTGGGCAAGCATGATGGGTACGAACGTGCGAATGCCGTTCAGCACCCCCCAGAGGTTTACGCCTATTACCCACTCCCAGTCAGCCAGGCTGCATCCCCAAATTGAACCGTCCGCCGCAACACCAGCATTGTTAAACAGGAGATGTACCCCTCCAAAAGCTTCGAGTGTTTTATTGGCCAGCGCCTCTACCTGATCAGCCTTTGAAACATCCATCAAAACCGGCAACACAGTTCCTCCTAAAGCCGTCAATTCTTTTTCAGCCCTGTCCAACGCGCCCTGTTCAACATCTGCAAGAACGACTTTCATACCCTCCTGCACACAGCGCCTGGCCATGCCATATCCTATGCCGCTGGCCGCGCCGGTGATAACCGCCACTTTATCCTTAAAATCTTTCATGATATTTTGCCTCCTTTTATGAGGTCAGGCTTTACTTTGTGAAA
>DFAP01000041.1:932-21411 GCA_002365855.1 Pelotomaculum sp. UBA3103
GGTCAGGCTTTACTTTGTGAAATTGTCTGCGCAAAGCAAAGTCCGCCCAGCGTTGACAACCTTTATAATGCACCACTCGGATTTCCTGTTGATTCATCAATTAGTTAAATAGCATTATGGAATTGATTATTTGATTGATCTGATTGCTCATGTTCCAATCTTTCAGAGGCAAATTTAAGTGTCCTTGCCCTCTCTGTTAACTGCTCCATTTAGGAAAAGGTCTATCATCCTACCGAGCATATCAACTAACGACACTCCCGGGTAAGCCAGCCAGGCCATCATGATTAAAGCGTTGTTCCAGTCCAGGTAGATTGCAAGAGTTTCTGCCGGTATATCCCTCCTGATTTCCCCGTCCTGCTGCCCCATTCTGATAATTTCGGTCAGGATGTCACCATAACCGCTCCGCAAGTCTTGCCTCTTTGGGGTGTCAGGGATCGATTGAATCATGTAAGTCATATATTTTTTTGCAACGTCGTCGTTCAGCCTGGTCTCCAGCAATTCCTGCGACAGGTGAAACAGCGCGGTTATCCGTGAACGGGTGTCTGTTAGTTTCCTCACTTTTTTAACTATTTCAGGTCCAATCTCTCTAAGCGCCGTTTGTACATATTCAAGAATGATAGCTTCCTTGGCTGGAAAGTGATTAAAAACCGTCCCTTTGGCAACGTCCGCCCCCTCGGCTATCTGCTCCACCGTTGTCTGGTCAAAGCCCTGACTGTTAAAAAGGTCTATAGCCACTGAAACAATTTTCTTCCTGGTCTCTTCTTTCTTCCTCTCGGTTCTATTTTTTTTGACAGGCTCTATATCATCACCCCCCTCTGCACTAGGTTCAATATTATACCTGGTTCAATGTTAGGTTTGATTTATTTTACCATGACATATGCATGCCGGCAAGGGGGGAATAAGAAAAAAGGGGGTTAGGCTTTACTTTGTGAAAACAATGTCACAAAGTAAAGCCTGACCCCCGCGATGACCCGCGATGACCCGCGATGACCCGCATTGACCTATGTTATATAAAAATTAACCCCGCCTTATATAACAGGGAGTGTGTTTTTTTAGTTACTATAAAAGATTAAAACACGTGGTTTATCATAAGCAAAACCAGCAGACCCGCCAGCCAGCAATGAATTCTCAAACCTGATTTGCGATTGGCAAATAACACAGCAAGCGCAACCACAGCCGCAAGAACGGACCAGGTCAAAACACCCGAAAGCATGTGGCCTTTGAATAAGACCTGGGCCCCCCACCCCCAGCCCCGCCTGCCCGTTAAGGCCAGAAGGCCGTGCAGTGTAAAAACCAGCAGGCTGGCCAGGGCAAAATAGTGGTGATTGTTTGAAAACAACATCGACCTGGCTTTTCTTGAGCTAAAACGGCGCTGGATAAATGGTATCAAGGCGCCTGCAATAAGCAAAAAGCCCAACCAACCTGTCAACTCGGTCAAAATATTCACCTCATGTTATAGGGGATAGTTTCTCCTGATGCATTATCTGACTACGGCAGTTCCCTAAAAAGCTTGATTTCAGTTATTTTCCCTTGAGCTACTTCAAACATCACATAATCAATCCTATTTTCATTAAATTCATAAGCGCAATTATTTAAGTCTATTCTTCCATCTTCAACGATATGAATATCCGGATAAGCTTTCGTTAAATCGTCAACACTGTCTCCTGCTTTTATGCCTCTCTTGGTTTTGTACATATTGCTGTCCGTTTTCATGTCCAGTATCCAAAATTTCTTGCCGTCGCCTTTGGGCGACATAAAAGTAATGTCAAAATCGCTGTATTTTACATTCTTGAGAAATGAACCCGTAAAAGTATCAGAACCGGACCCAAGAACCTTCACCTCTTCCGAGATTGGTTGACCAAATAATTCTAACAACACGCCCTGGTTTTCGTATTCCCCTAATGTTACATAATTATCGCCTTTAACTATTGAAAACTCACTGATGTTTTCATTTACTGGTGGTAATGGATTGCTTTCTTCAACGTTATCCTTTTTGGTTTGGTCATTTATTGGCGGGTCCTTTTGCCCGACGTTTTGCTTATTGGTAAAAGAACAACCACTAACAAGTATCAATAAAGATAGTACAAAAAAAAGCATCAAATTTTTTTTCATAAATGTCAAACCTCTCTTCATTTGTTTTTCCACCTTTGAATAAGGGTCCACTCTCGAGCTCACTTCTCAAAATACTTAGATGCTTAGCATGCTATTAAGGTTCATAAAAAACAAGATTTTGAAAAATGTTATTCATGCGTTTTGGATAAATCCTGTTAATTTAAAAATTCTCTATAACAACTATCGTACCTTTTCAGAAAAATCAAATTTTAATTAATTAATTGAAGTAATAATCGGTTGTACTATACGCATCTTAAAAACTCATCTATTCAATATTGTTTTACATAAATAAAAATTGCATAAACCGTAAATCTTAAATAGTGTAAACACTTTTATTACAATGGGGTGAAACTGTTTGAAACCAAAATTCCTGAAAAAGATACTGCCTCAGTCCTACACAATGAATACAGCTCAAAAACCAATGCACGCGGGGGAGATTTACCATCTTTGGGACGCCCTGACGGCAAGCTACCGGGTAATCAATATTGCGGAAACTTACCAGATGAACACTCAGGATCAGGAGATTCACATCTTTCTGAAAGCGCTTGTCGAAGGCACCCTGCTGCTGAGAATAACCAGGCTTGAAAAACTCTTGAAAGACGCGGGGTTTGCCGTGCCCCCCCATCCTGCCAGTAAAACCCTGCAGGGTAAACCGGGGGTGGGCCAGGAAGTTAAATTAATCGATGAAGAAGTCTTAAAGGTTATGCTGACTTTGGCCCACTCTTTATTGATGCTTGACGCCAGAGGGGTGGGGACCGCTACCACAAATCAAGCCATCCGGGAAGTCTTTATCGACCTTCTTAAAAAAACTGTCATGGCCCATGATATTTTGATGAAAATGGGGAGCGGAAGGCAGGCCTTTAACCCGTCACCTCCCGCTACAGCTTCGCCCGGCACCCTGAACCTGGGAGAAGTATACTGGCTCTGGGATGGGCTGGGTTACAGGCATTCCACCATTGTCCTGCTAGAAACCTATATCACCAACTCCAATGATCCGGAGTTAAAGAAGGTGCTCAACCACGGCCTGTACAAAATTGCCCTCCCCCAGGTGGAAAAAATCGAGACGCTCCTGAAGAACGAGGGATTTACCGTCCCGGCCCGCCCTGTCACCAGAACGGAACAACTGCCCGCGGGAAGGACCGGGAAAATCATCTTGAGGGACAGTGAGATCCTCAGTGTTGTCATAACAGCGACCCAGGTTGCTTTGGACCTGCACACCAACTCCCTGGGATCAGCCTACCGCGGGGACATGAGGGAACTGATCAAAAGTTTTATTTTCGGGGAGATAGAGTATTTGAACATGCTGATCAACCTGGGCAACCAGCGGCACCTGATGGATTACCCACCGAACGTTACAGCAAAAGTTTGAAAGAGGAGTGGAAATAATGCAGTTTAAAATTTTAAAAAAATTACTCCCGGCATCCTTCACTTTAAACACCGCCAAACAACCGATGCACGCCGGGGAAATATATCATCTCTGGGAATCCCTGACCGCTTCACACCAGCTGGTAAATTCCCTGGAGACCTTTCAGATGAATACTGATGATAAAGGGTTGCACAAGGTTATTCAGGTTTTCGTGACCCAAATGAGAAAACAGCGGATTCCCAGGCTGGAAGGACTGCTTAAAGATGCCGGTTTTACTGTCCCGCCCCGGTCGGCTTCGAAGACCCTCCAGGGGAGGCCGGGGGTGGGCAATGAAGTAATACTTACCGATGAGGAAATCACCAAGATCATGTTCAACCTGTCAGGCGCTTTGATTATTCTTGACGGTCGGGCTATCAGCTCAGTCGCAACTGAAGAATCGATCAGGGAGCTGTTTATTGATCTTTTAAAACAGGACATAAAGCAGCATGAATCCATTATTTCTTTCGGCAAAAGCAGGCGCACCTTTTCCAAGCCCCCTATGGCAGTTTCCACTCCCAAAGGGCCAACCTTAGGTGATGCTTACTGGCTCTGGGCTGAAATGGAATTCTTCAGGAGTTCCAGCATCATCCTGCTGGAATCTTATTTAAGCAACACCAATGACCAAGAACTTAAAAAACTCCTGGAGCATGGTTTATATAATATTGCCTACCCACAGTTAAAACAAGTTGAGGATGCTTTAAAAGACGCCGGGTTTACGGTGCCGTCCCGGCCGGTATTAAGGATGCACCAGCGGCCTCCCGAGATAATCGGCCAGATCGTTTTAACCGATGACGAAGTTGCCAATGTCGTCATAACGGCCAGTCAATATCTTCTAAACCAGCATATCAGGGCCTATAGCGCTACTTTTAGTGATGAATACAGGGCTATTTTCAAAGGTTTCATTATGGAGGAAATTGACAATATTAAAAAGCTTTTCAAGCTGGGGAGAAACAGAAATCTTCTGGCCAGTCCTCCTCAGGTCATCTCCAAGATGGGTTAGGGCTCTTTTAGACAGCCAAATTACATATCCTATTGTACTCTTGGTGAACTATATACTTAAAGTGACTGATTACCAAAAAACACTGAACAATAAATTAAAGTCCTTCTTAACTTTTTTATTAGGAAGGACTTAATTATATTTGAGGACCTTTCATAAAAAATTAATCCAGGCAGCCTACACCCCTTGCAATAAGCAGCAGACCTGATCAGCCTGTGAGTTCGGTCAAAATATTCACCTCATTTATTTTTAATTTACTCCATCCGCCTTTCTTTTCGACCGCTTTGTGTTGTCCTGCTCAGGGGAGGACAACAAGTTATACTTCTGAATTTTTCGTACAACTGTCGACTGGTTGATATCCAGCGCCTCCGCCACCCTGTAGGTGTTTTTCAACCGGTTATATGCAATTGTAACCAACTGCCTCTCCAGTTCTTCCACAGCGTCTTTAAGCGGACAGATGTCGAGTACGTAAACACGGTTGGGAAAACGGCTTTTGCCTTCAAAAATATATTCGGGAAGTTGGCTGACGGGTATCTCGTTGCCTTCTTTCGTTACCATAAGCCTTTCAACAAGGTTCTCCAGTTCCCTTACATTGCCGGGCCAGTTATAATTTTGCAAAACCTCCACTGTCTCAGGAGAAAACTTGATATTTGTTTCATACTTTGAATTAAGTATGCCTGTAAAGTAGTCGATGAGCGCAGGAATATCCTCCTGCCTGTAGCGGAGGGGAGGGATAATGATTGGGATGACATTCAGCCTGTAATATAAATCCTCCCTAAAAAGCCCTTCTGCAACCATACGGTGAATGTCCCTGTTGGTGGCGGCGACAAAACGGATGTCCACGTTGATGTACTTGCTGCCCCCTATAAGGATGAGTTTCTTTTCCTGGATTACTTGCAGAAGCTTAACCTGCAGGTTTAGAGGCAGCTCTGTTATTTCATCAAGGAATACGGTTCCCTCGCTGGCAAGCTCCAAAAGCCCTTTCTTACCTTGTTTGCGTGCTCCGGTAAAAGCCCCTCCCTCATAGCCGAACAACTCCGATTCCAGGAGGTGTTCGGGGATAGCCCCGCAGCTTATGGTTACAAAGGGCCCGTTAGAACGTTTACTCAACTTGTGCAGTTGTGAGGCTAAAACCCCTTTTCCAACTCCGGATTCACCCATAATCAGCACGGTGGAATCAACCGGGGCTACCTTGGCCGTTAATTCCATAACTTTTTTCATCTGAGGACTCTGGGCAATAAGCTCATAACTCCTGATTTTCTCCAGGCTCAACTTCAGGATCTGCTGCCGGTAGCTTTCAACCAGCTGTTCCGTATCCTTCAGCTGTTTCCTCAAGTTTAACAGCTCTGAAATCTCCCTGGAATTGACTACAATCCGGATAATATCCCCGTCCTCATTAAATATTGGATTTCCCGTAGCGATAAGGTGTTTACCGCACTTGGTTTTTTGATTAACGGTGATACGCTTTTTTTCTTGAAAAACCAGCCTTGAAACAGAGGGATTATAATAGCCCTCCTTTTCCAGTTCAAGAACACTTTTCCCCAGCAGGTTTTCAACCGGAACCCCGTAGTTTGTTTCTCCAGCCTTGTTTACCCGCTTTGTTATACCATTTCCATCTATTACATATATTTCATCATAAGAGGAATT
This sequence comes from Pelotomaculum sp. UBA3103, assembly GCA_002365855.1. Classification (GTDB taxonomy): domain Bacteria; phylum Bacillota; class Desulfotomaculia; order Desulfotomaculales; family Pelotomaculaceae; genus UBA3103. Next base: position 7,094 of record DFAP01000041.1, read on the forward strand.
AAAAGTGTCCTCCAACTCCTTGTTTTGTTCTTTCAGAGCTTTTAATTCATTATGAAAGAAGTCCCAACCCGAAATTTCCAATATATAAACAATCGACTTGACCGGCCCGTTATTTACTTCCACAAGTCCGACAGCGTACGTTTTGTTATTCAATTCCACCTTTTTTACCCCAGGGATGTTTAAAAAATTGTCGTCAATAATGCCTTCCAGACCTGTTATCTCATCTGCTGCCTTATTCCTGGCGATAATATTGTTGTTGGTGTCATATAAAATTATTCCAACCGGCAGCATATCGTCAATGTATTGCAAGTTCAATTAATCACCCCGGTTATTATAATAACATAAAAATAATATATAAACACAATAAAAAACCTTAACTCCTCTCTAATAGAGTATTACCGGACACTGGTTGATCTTGCGGCAAAATAAAAAATATGAGACCCGCCTCCTTTTTATGGGATGGTCTCATAAATTACTTTATTATTTTAAATAATTAATTATCTATTGTTATTTAATCATTGGTTTTCCCACCGGAAATTTCATTCCCGCGCCCTCGAGGATACCACCGGCGGCCATAACTATGCCGAACAGCCCTGCCACAAAGAAACCCCAGCCGCTTATGGCAGCCAGAGGAACCCCCCAGTAGAGCAAGGCTAGACAGATTATGCCTACATCAGCTCCCATTACCGAAACAGCGGCTGTCCATGGCGTGTACTTGATAAAAACAGGTGTTGTCAGTATAAGAACTATTCCCAAAATAAGCCACTAAAAACCTAGTATCCGTGGATCAAGCGCCCAGTTGTAAATTTCTGCAAAGTAACCGATACCGTAGTTGAGAGCGGAGGCGAAAGCAAAAAACGATCCGAAATATAACCACGTTACACCCCCGGCAAGGTTGCCGAGCTTCAGCTGTGTTATTGCCGCTCCAAGGTAAGGTATTGTACAAGCCAGGGAGATGGCAGCCATATAGATAAGAGCGTTATTGTCAACATAACCGCACAGCAGTGCCCAGGCCATCCAGGTGGCTATGGAATAAGCAATCCACCCGGCTGCTCCGGCGTCTGCAATTTTTATATTATTTTCTGTCATATCAGAACCTCCCGCTTTAAACCTTAAAAAATTTTACATACACGGCCACAAAGGTCTTAATGAATTTTCCCTCACTTCTGCGTAAAGTTCCTCTATAAATCCGGTGCTTAAGTTACCGTCAGCAAATTTTTCACTGCCAAGTATGAGCAGGTTCGCAGGGATCGTCGTTTTAATACCGTCGATTTGAAAATGGATCAAGGCATTCCTCAGGTGTCTGATAGCCTCAAGCCGGTCATTCCCCCAGGCAATAACCTTAGCCAGCAGCGGATCATAGTAAGGTGGGACGCTTCCACCTTCCTCAATGGCGTGGTCAATACGCAGAATACTATTGTCAATTTTAGGAAACACAAGTTTATTAATTGTTCCCGGCGAAGGAGTGAACGACAGCGGGTCTTCCGCATATACCCTCGCTTCAATTGCGTGCCCTTTTAACTCAACCTGTTCCTGGCTGATATCCAGCTTTATTCCTGAAGCGATTGTCAGCTGTTTCTTTACAATGTCTACTCCTGTCAGAAACTCCGTGACCGGGTGCTCCACCTGCAGCCTGGCATTAACCTCCATGAAGTAGAATGCCCCGTCCTCGGACCTTAGAAATTCCATGGTGCCTGCGCCTTCGTAGCCCATGGCAAGACTTAACTTCCGGGTATAATCATAAAGAGCGCTCCTGTCTTGATCCCTTACAACCGGTGAAGGTGATTCCTCGATGATTTTTTGGTAGCGTCTCTGTATGGAACACTCCCGTTCCCCCAGGCAAACACAATTGCCAAAACTGTCTGCGACGAACTGGACCTCCACATGCCTTGGGTTAGCTATTAATTTTTCAATGTAGCACTCCGGGTGGCCAAAAGCCAGTAGGCCAATCCTTGAAAGCCTCTCAAAAGCCCCTATGACCTGATCATCATCCTCGACCAACTCAATGCCTTTTCCTCCGCCCCCTTTGTCCAGTTTGAGAACAATAGGGTACCCATATTGATTAGTAAACTTATAAATCTCGTCCAAGTCACTTATCGTTTTAACGGTCCCCGGTACAACCGGTACTCCTGCATCGGCGGCGATTTTGCGGCAGTAGCATTTTGAGTCAATTGCCTTTAACACGCCCGGAGGCGGACCAGCCCAAACGGCTCCGCTAGCTGACACTGCTTCGGCAAACGCGGCATTTTCGGAAAGGAATCCGTATCCCGGGTGAACAGCATCGGCGCCCGATTTTTTTAGCGCATCAATAATAGCCTCAATATTCAGGTAGCTTTTTATCGGGTTGGCAGGACCAATATTAATAGCTTCGTCAGCCTGTTTCAGATAATACATGCCCTTATCTGCGTCAGAATAAACAGCCACTGTCTTGATGCCAAAATTTTGACAGGCCCTCATAACCCTAGGTACGATTTCACCCCTGTTTGCTATCAGTAGCTTTTTAATCACTATTCCAACTTCCTTTGTTTTTTTAGGCTTCTAAAACAATCATGGGGCTTCCAATTTCTATCTCATCCCATTCTTTTACTAATATCTCCTTTACCACACCATCACTCTCCACAAAGACATGGATCTCTGTCTTCATACAATTGATCACGGCGACTTCCTGCCCCGCGGTCACTTTATCTCCTTCGTTCACCACTACACGTGCCACCAGACCCGGCATATGAGCCTTAACTGTTACTTCCACCTTTCGTTCCTCCCTTAACATTAGTACTTAAGTATTTTTAAGATTGGTCAGCTGTATACCCAGCTTCTCAAATTCTTCCTTAATCCTTTTGACTACATCAGCTGCATTGGGCGAGTCACCGTGGCAGCAGACAGTATCCGCCTCGGCGCTGATCAACTTGCCGCTGATTGTGTTTATTTGCTTGTCCCTGGCCACCATCACGGCTCTTTCTGCCACCTCCTCCGGAGACCGGGCTTTCTTGGAGCGCTCCAAAACCCAATTTCCTTTGTCGTCGTAGCTTAAGTCGACCAGAATTTCTGCGGCCATTTCCAAGCCCATTTCCATCCCGAGCCGCCAGATTAACGTTCCTTTGGGTATCATGACAAACAACGCGGGATTATAAGACTTGATTGCCTCAAGGTAGGCCTGAGCGTACTTTTCCTCATCCGATACCATCCGGTAAAGTATCCCGTGCGGTTTGGCGTGCTGCATCTCCATACCGTTTATTCTGAGAAACGCGTCCAACGCCCCCAGCTGGTACAGGGTATCAGCCTTAAGTTCTTCCGGGGTTATATCCATACGCCTCCTGCCGAAACCCCTTTTATCCTCAAGGCCGGTGTGGGCGCCCACGGCAACACCGTTTTCCTTGGCGAGCCGGATCGTCTCGTACATCACCAGGGGGTCGCCGGCATGAAAGCCGCAGGCGACATTGGCCGAAGTGATATACTTCATCACCTCATCATCGTTTCCCAGTTTATATCTGCCGAAGCTTTCACCCATATCAACGTTGAGATCCACCTGAATTCACCCCTTCGAACTGAGATTTTACAGTAATGTTTTTATAGTAATGATTTTTCAGTAAACAGTTCCCTTTGTTCGATGCGAGCCTGAATTGCTTCCTCCGGAGTACATAGTAAAAACTTGATATAATCTCTAGAAGGAGTCCCCTGCCCTACTTTCCAAAGGTCCGCGTTTATTATGGACAGGGCGCAAAAGTATCCGCCCAGGGTCGGCCCGTCTGCGATAAGGATGATGGGAGTGTTGCCGCAAATGTTAAGAGCGCCTCGCATGGAATAAGCATGGTCCACTATGTTTGACGGGTGGCTCCCGCCTACACCGCCGTCCTCCCTGGCAAAGAATCCAGGCTTCACCTCATCAAGACGGTATGCCGACCGGTTTGAGCTGTGTTGAATTTTGAAAGAGTGGCTGAAAAGGAAGTCCATCCCTTCTTCCGTTACATAATCGGGACAAGTGTTTGGACCCGGAATGGCTCTGATTTTCCATTCGCGTGAATATTCAGGAATCATCTTCTTGTTTAGCTTCCTGTCCTTAAGAGATGCGAGGTCCTGCGCCGGTTTACCGAACTTTAACACATCATCAGGCTGAAGCTTTCTGCCTTCAAAGCCACCATAGCTTCCAAAGATACAGGTCGATTTACTGTCCAGGTAAACCGGTACATCAATACCTCCGGCAACTGCCATATAAGACCTGAACCCGAACTCGCTAAAATGGGAAAATTTAATGAGGTCTCCTTTTTTCACTTCAACCGATTCCCAGATGGGAATAGCCTGATCATTGATTGTAGGCTTCATATCAGTGCCTGTAACACTGATAACAGTGTCAGCGCCGAATTCTGCCTGGAAATATCCGCCGGCGATCTCCAGTCCTGCTTCACCAACGGGGTTACCTACCAGCAGATTAGCAAATTCGAGGGATACATTATCCATGGCTCCTGCAGGAGCCATTCCTTTACCAAGGTAGCCCAGCCTGCCCGGCCAATCTTCAACTACAACTTCAATTCCCCCGTTTAATATTTTTAACATTGTGTTTACCTCCCAACTAAATGATTTTATCCCTCATGTGAATTACAATCTGGGAGCGGTCCTGGTACCTTCTCTTTGTTTCTCCTGGAATATTTTGGCGCCTTTTTGTACTTCTTCGGAATTATAAAACTCAAGATATTTTTTGACAGATATTTTATCTTCGGTTATATCATACTGGTAATCGGTTTGATTATGGACATGCTCAAAAATATATAAAATTTCTTCTTCTTCTACTTCATGGAACTTAATTCTGTCTGCCGACCTGTACAAGAACGGGCTATCTTTAAATAGGGGGTGTTTTTGGCTGAATTGGAAGATTGGGATCGTCCTTCCGAACAGCTGGTACCCGCCTCCAGTGGGGGTAGTATAAGTAAAGACACAGGGACCGCCGATACCTACAGCGCCTTCAGGAGTCCAGGTTCTGGGGGGATTATATTTAGGAACTACAATAGCGCACCTCGGGTCCATCGGCCAAAAAAAACCGCCGCCCGGCCAGAAACCTCCCCCGCTGTTATACCATTCAGTACCAAGCAATACTTGTTTTACTTCGTCGACTGTAATACCGTTACACATAGCGATGTACTCCAGGTTATATCCGTTAATCACATTGGGGGCGTTAGGCCGCACCTCTTTTGTATATTTTTCTACCGCTTTTTTGGTTTCGCTGTCTTCAAATGCTATCGGCAGCTTTATGAGGCGTGACTCTACTACGATATCTTCAATTGATTTTACTAAGTCCTCCGCTTCCTTAATCTCCTCAATTAAGCTATTTGGGGAAAGAACTGTCGGATTGAAATGGAACAGGTTTGTCCTAATACCCGGCACCGTTTCAATTAATCCGTTTAATTTCTTTTCCAGGACCATTTCATTTACTACTTGCATTCTAAATGAATCCTGAAGGTTCGCTCTTTGCTCGCGGCCGTACTCAACCTGCAAAAAACCGTCGCCGGCCTGTCTAAAAAGCACTTCCAGCCTGGACCCGGTTTCCGGCAAAGTATCCAAAATAACATCATATTTATTTTTCATCTCTTATACTAACCTCCTGTCGTTTTGGATATTGTGAAAATAATGAAACATCATCAGCCAATGGTATTATCAACTTTAACGCTTCAAGCCTCCCCTCCCCCTATTTTCTCGTCCTTCAATTTGTCTGCCGCTCTAAACTTAACATGGGTCAAATATAATATTACGGACACTTAGGAACCCCGTCTTCATCCCATCCTCTAAGAGCATAATAATCCATAAGCATATATTCCATTTCCTCTCCGGTAATGGAATCGCCCGTCTCAGGCAACGCATGTTTGAATATCCGTGCGGGAAGTTGATCCTCTTTTTTACCAAAACCTTCGCGCAGGTTGAATACGCGGGTCATGGTAATGATGTCATTGGCCATGCGTCGCATTTCTTCAACGGGATAAGACCAACCGGTCAGTGCTTTAATAAGGCTCTGGAGCTCTTCCCATTGCAAAAAATCCCTATAAAAGACGCACATTATTAATGTATTAAAGATGGTCAGCCTGTCTTCGAATTCGATATAGAGTGAGGCTTTGCCTTCAATAGCGGAAGGTGGAATCATACCGGCAATCTCAGGTTTATAAAAAGTGGCTCTTAAGTGACAGGCGCCGCGCGCAGAAGTCGCGTAGCCCAGGCCCATTCCTTTTAAAACGCGCGGGTCGTAACCGGCAGGCTCCATTCCTTTTACATGAATGGCAATATCTTCCAGACCCAAGGCCCGCGACGCGCGAATAATACCATCGGACATCACCGCGCCGGTGCCTTTCCTCAAAGACATCTCCTCCAGCAGCCTAGCTGCGCCTTCAGCATCGCCATATGCGGGAAATTCTGGATAAAGCCCTCTTTCACGCGCTTCCATAGACAGCGCCACCAAATTGCCGGCGGTTATAGTGTCAATGCCCTGGCGGTCACAAAGGTCATTCAAATAGATAATATCCTCCAGGCTATCAATGCAGCATAGTCCTCCAAAAGAGTAGATAGTTTCGTATTCCGGTCCCTCTATTGTCAGGCCCGCCCGCTTCCCTGACTTCACTGTGGTTAAATCACCGCAGGCCATAAAGCATCCCGGACAGGTCTTTGGCCTGACCTGAAAATTCTTAAGCAGGGCTTCCCCGCTGATTCTTTCCCAGCCTTCCAGCACACCTTTTGACCAATACCTGGTTGGAAACGCCTTAACGCTGTTTAAAATCGCAACCATTTGGGGCGTGCCGTATTTTCTGTAATTTTTTACTGCGGGAAGGTCTTTTGAGGAGGTGATGAGTTCTTTGACGAAGCTGTCCAGCTTGGCCTCGTCCGCAACAGGCGGTTTAAGGCTGCCGCAAAAAACAATGGCCTTCACGTTCTTACTGCCCAGTACGGCGCCAAGCCCGCCGCGGCCGGACGAGCGCCAGTAATTGTTCTCAATACAGGCGAAGCGGACCAGGTTTTCACCCGCCGGACCTATTACAACGGCTTGCGCGCCGGGTATACCAACGCGTTCAATAGCCGCGTCCTCGGTCTCATAAGTATCAGCGCCCCACAAGTCACTGGCGTCGTAAAGGCTCATACCGGCATCCGAAATGGCTATGATTACCGGGTTGGCGGCCCTGCCTTTCAAAATAACGGCATTATAACCTGTAGCTTTAATCTTCGGCGCGACTTTTCCTCCGGCGTAGGACTCGGCATACCCTCCGGTTAAAGGAGACTTGCTGAAAACGCCATGGCGGCTGGAACCGGGCATGGGTGTACCAGTAGCAGGCCCCACTACGAATATAATACTGTTGTCAGGGCTGAGCGGATTTACACCCGGCTTGACGTTTTGCAGCAGCAAATACGTACCAAGTCCTTTGCCCCCTATGTACCTCTTTAAAATTTCAGGAGCAATCACTTCTTCAGTAGAAGATTGACTGTTAAGGTCGATCCTTAGCAGTTTTCCCTGTAAATCTTTCATCTTAGATCCTCCAAAACAATGATGGTTTAAAGCAAATAACATGCCAATAAATAATATTTTCACAAGAATCAGATAATTTAGTAACTTGTTATTTGTAAAGTTATTGAAAGTGGCATAATTAATATAATGCAATTATGCATTATATAATGAATACTTCTTAAACATTTGGATGGTGGTTAATGGTCCTTACTGATGATGTTTAAAAACATTAAATAAATGCAAATATGCATTGTCATATTATGATATTATACTTATTTTTTGATACAAAAAAAGCGCCCACCTCAAGATAATACACATTCTATTGTTTTGAGCGCCATTGCTACTTTATTCATTTATGTTATGAATTTTATCACCAAGCTGAATAATTGTCAATTATTTTTTAAATCTCTAAAAATAGTATAATGCTATCTTGCATTTTGTTTTACAATAAGATATCCTTAATTTATTAACTCGGTGCATTAACCGCTGAATTAAGCATGACCGGCTCCCAGTATGGAATGGCACGATTTTTGCTGCTTTGTTGATAAAACTTCTTTTGAAAAATATATTTCAAATTGTTTTGTATTAATTTAAAAATTAGTTTTTTATAGTCTCTTATCGCCGGATAGAACAGAAGAAGTTTAAGGGAGGTAAGCATATGAACATGAAAACTAAGGTACCCGGGCCGAAGTCGACTGAATTGCTGGAATTAAGGAAAGAACATGTGCCCAAGGGTATATCTTACGCCACATCTATTTTTGTAGATGAAGCCAGAGGAGCGGAAATAATTGATGTGGACGGCAATAAGTTTATTGACCTTGCCGGGGGCATTGGTGTTGTAAATGTCGGCCACAGGCACGAACAAGTGGTGAAAGCTGCAAAAGAGCAAATAGACAAGTATATACATACCAGTTTTAACGTGGCTATGTACGAGCCCTATGTCCGGCTTGCTGAAAAACTGAATACGATAACACCCGGTTCCTTCCGCAAAAAGACCATGCTGGCCAACAGCGGCGCCGAGGCGGTGGAAAACGCCGTTAAAATTGCCAGGAAGTATACTAAAAGGCCGGGGGTAATCGCGCTGGAATGCGCTTTCCATGGACGGACCCTTTTGGCCATGAGCCTGACCAGTAAGGTAAGGCCTTACAAGTACGGTTTTGGACCTTTAGCTCAGGAGGTTTATAAAATACCTTCAGCTTATTGTTACCGCTGCTATTACGGATTGTGCTACCCTGCCTGTGAAATGCAGTGTGCCAAACAATTGGAAAGGTTCTTTATTACCGAATCCCCGGCGGATAACATTGCCGCCCTCATCGTTGAAGTTGTACAGGGCGAGGGAGGGTTTATTGTGCCTCCTCCGGAGTTTCTGCCAGGTTTACAGGAAATCTGTAATAAATATGGCATATTGTTCATTGCAGATGAAATTCAAACAGGGTTCGGACGGACCGGGAAAATGTTTGCCTGTGAACACTTTGGTCTTGAACCCGACATCATCACTACAGCCAAGTCCCTGGCCGCCGGTTTTGTCTTGAGCGCGGTTACCGGCCGGACGGAAATTATGGATTCCCCCGACCCGGGCGAGATAGGTGGAACTTACGGTGGCAACCCGGTCTCCTGCGCTGCCGCGCTGCAGGTAATAGAAATCATGCGGGAGGAAGGTCTGCCCGACAGAGCTAACCGGGTGGGTGCCCTGATGAAAGACAAACTGGAGGAATTACAAGAAAAATACCCCGTAATTGGCGACGTACGGGGTCTGGGCGCAATGGTGGCCATAGAACTGGTTAAGGATCCCAAGACCAAAGAGCCAGCCAGAGAATTAACCAGTCAGGTAGCTGGTGAGTGTTATAAGCGCGGCCTGCTTTTCCTGACAGCGGGAATATACAGCAATGTGATCCGCTTCCTTGCGCCTCTCGTTATTAATGAGGAACAGATTAATGATGCCATGTTAATCCTGGAAGAAGCCTTTAAAGAAGCATGCGGGGAATAGTAATACAATTCAATTTTAATATACCGCTTGTTGTATAGGGGGTGTCAGGGGTGGGTGTTAATAACCCCTTGCATCCCCTATAACCTTGTTACTGATTATTATACTTGAAATATATTGTCAAAACCTATATCCTTATAACAAAGATAAGAAATTGTCGACTTGTGAAAATTGAATATTTGTGGAGGGGGGAGCTGAAATATTCGGCTGAGAAAGAGCTTTATGTTCTGACCCGCTAACCTGATCTGGGTAATGCCAGCGTAGGGACGCTTATTACACATTAAAGCACTCTTTTTAAGCCCTTTACCCGCAGGTAACGGGCCATTCGTTTTTTATGCGAGGTGATAGATGATTTGACTTGTAATGTAAGCCTGCAGGTGATCCCCAACGTTTCTGAAAAAGATTTGTACCCGGTGGTGGACAGGGTTATCGAATTGATCAGGGAATCCGGCGTGAAACATGTTGTCGGGCCAATGGAAACCACCATGGAAGGCGAGTTGCATAATTTATTGGGAATCGTTGAAAAAGCTCAGGAAATCTGTATTAAGAACGGAGCGACCAGGATTTTGTCGGTCGTTAAGATCGATTACAAGGCAGGCGGTGTGACCATCGATGAAAAAATTGAAAAATACCGTTAACATCGTTATTCCCCTTGCCTTTGTGACACTTCTGTTAACTGGGTGGGAGGTTATGGTCAGGTGTAAGTCCGTGCCGGAGTGGATCCTGCCCGGACCTGTCCGGATTGCACGAACGTTTGCCGACAATGCACCCGTAATAGCAAAACACTCACAAAGCACCCTCCTCGAATGTCTGGCCGGTTTTGGCATTGCCATTGTTTTTTCCTTTGTCATTGCTTTTTTAATGGACGAGATCGAGTTGATCAAAAGAGCTCTGTATCCTTTGATTGTCGCCTCACAGACCGTGCCAATCGTCTCTGTGGCCCCTCTTTTTATTATCTGGTTTGGCTACGGGCTCATGCCAAAAATTATCGTAGTCGTTCTGGTGTGCTTCTTCCCCATAGCAATCAGCCTTATGGGCGGTTTAGCGGCAGTGGACAGGGAATATTTGGAACTTTTCAGGTCCATGAAAGCCTCAAGACTGGATATCTTCCGCATGGTCAAGCTGCCCCTGGCGATGCCGTCTTTCTTTTCCGGGCTGAGAATATCAGCCGCCTACAGCGTTATGGGCGCGGTCATAGGAGAATGGCTGGGGGCGAAGCAGGGCCTCGGCCTGTATATGACGCTATCCCAGCGATCGTTTCAGGTGGATCGTGTTTTTGCGGCCATCCTCGCAGTCACGGCCTTGAGCGCCGCGCTTTTTGTTCTGGTGGTGCTCGCTGAAAGGCTGGTAATCCCGTGGAACCGGTTAAAGCAGGACAGGTAAACAAGAACCGGGGACGGCCTTTCGTCCCATAATCAATAAAAAAATATTATACATACAAAGGAGATAACTGAATGAAAAGAAACCTTATTATTATAGCGGTAATATCGTCTCTTTTACTGCTCTTGACGGGATGTGGCGCACCTAAAGATTCAGGGCAAAAGCCCCTGCAGAAAGTTAAGGTCTTTCTGGACTGGACTCCCAATACCAACCATACCGGGGTTTACGTTGCACAGCAGCGTGGCTATTACCAGGAACAGGGCCTGGACGTAGAGATCCTGCTGCCCGGCGAGGCAGGGGTAGCCCAGCTTATAGCAGCAGGTCAGGGGGAATTTGGTTTCAGCTACCAGGAAGAGGTTACCATAGCCCGGACCAAAGATGTACCGGTAAAGGCCCTGGCAGCAGTGATCCAGCACAACACCTCCGGTTTCGCGTCTCCAGTTGAGAAGGGCATCAAAAGTCCGAATGACTTTGAAGGTAAAAAGTATGGGGGCTGGGGCTCCCCCGCTGAAGAAGCGATGATCAAGGCCCTGATGAATCAGGAAAATGCCGATTTTAATAAGGTGGAAATGGTCAACATCGGTACAGCGGACTTCTTTACCAGTACTCAGAGGGACGTTGATTTTGAGTGGATCTTCTGGGGCTGGGCAGGCATCGAGTCTGAACTCAGGGGTGTTCCCCTCAATTATATCCAACTGATTGATTACAATGAAGTGCTTGATTTCTACACGCCTGTATTAATCTCCAGTGAAAAGATGATCAGCAGCGACCCCGGGACGGTATCCAGGTTTATGAAGGCTACGGCAAAGGGATATGTGGATTGCATCCGTGAACCCCAGGAGTCGGCTCAAATACTGCTGGACAGTGTTCCCGAACTGAACAGGGACCTGGTGATAAACAGTCATAAGTACCTGGCTGATGAATACCAGGCAGATGCACCTGTTTGGGGCCAAATGTCGGAGGACAGGTGGAAAAAGTACGCTGAATGGATGTTTTCCCAGGGACTCATTGAGAAGCCACTTGACTACCAGCAGGCGTTTACAAATGAATTTTTGCCCAAGGAGCAATAGAATTTGCCAGAGATAGTTATACAGGAAATAAGTAAAACTTTAGGCGGTCTGTTGACCCTGGGGGAAATTAACATGAAGGCGGCAGATTCTGCGTTTGTCGGAATCCTGGGGCCAAGCGGCTGCGGCAAAAGCACGCTGTTTAATATTATCTCGGGGTTGATGCGTCCGGATAGCGGCCATGTTTTTATTGATAAACAGGATGTCACCGGACGAACCGGGCGGGTAAGCTACATGCGCCAGAAGGACCTGCTGCTTCCTTCCCTGAACATCCTTGAAAACGCCAGCATACCGCTGATTTTAAAAGGTCATCCTAAAAAAAAGGCCCATGCGGAAGCGGAAAAACATTTGAGCCAGTTCGGCCTGGAAGGTTTTCAAAGGTACTATCCCAGCCAGCTGTCCGGCGGCATGAGGCAGAGAGCCGCAATGCTCAGGACTTACCTTTTCTCCAGTGATATTTTACTTCTGGATGAGCCTTTCGCGTCACTTGACGCTATTACCAAAAGAAAAATGCAGACGTGGCTGATAGGTGTTTTCAACCAAATACGCCCGACTGTGATGTTTATTACTCATGATGTGGACGAGGCTCTGTACCTGTGCGACAAGGTTTACGTGCTGTCGGAATGTCCGACTGTCGTCAAGATGGAAATCAAAGTTCCGTTCAGTCGCCCCCAGCACGGCCGCACTATCACCGACCCGGGATACAGCAAGATGCGCGATACAATAATGGAAGCGCTGGAATTATAAAACGTGTTTGCCGGAGGTCTCAAGCAAAATGAGGTTCTTAGTTATCACCAACGGAGAGTACGGTGACCTGAACTGGTACAGGGATAAATCCGGAAATTTTGATAAAATAATCTGTGTTGACGGCGGGACCAGACGGGCAAGGGAACTGTGCATCGTACCCGACTGGGTAGTCGGAGATATGGACTCGATCAGCAAAGGCGACCGGAAGTTCATGGAACAGGCAGGGGTATGCTTCGAGGTCTACCCGGCTGAAAAAGACTATACCGACACGCAGCTTGCCCTGGAACTTGCAGAAAAACAGGGAAGCAAGGAAATCGTGGTGTGGGGCGGGACCGGGTCAAGGCTGGACCATAACCTTTCCAACATTTTTAGTGCAGCTTCATTCTTAACCCGCGGTATCAACATTGTTTTTGAATCTCGAGACTTAATGGTTTATCTTATGAAAGACCGCCTGGTCCTGCCCGGCAGTCCGGGAGACACGGTTTCCCTGATTGCGCTGGGCGCTAAAGCTGAAGGTGTTTACCTGCAGGGGTTCAAGTACCCGCTGAACGGAGTCACGCTGGAGGGGAAATGGCAGTGGGCGGTCTCAAATGTAATTATGGAATCTAATCCAGTCGTGACGGTGAACTCCGGAATTCTGGCTGTATTGCACTATCAAACCCCGCTCCCCTAGTGGTTACTGTGTGACGCTTCCCCGAAGCAGGGGAAGCGAAGGACCATCCCCCTGCATCACCTGAAGATCTCCGAGGCAGGGGGAATTTTCATCAGTCAAGATCAACCGTTGTGCTGCAGCGGTTGCATCGTATTGCCCCCCTGAAAAGTTTATGACCGCACTGAGGGCACAGGTAGCGGGCTTCCTCATCCTGGATCCACTTTTCCGTGCCCACTTTCTTCCAATATGGAATTGCTCTCAGAATAACTTTCTTTCCCACGGGAATAGGGAAATCATGGATCAGACCGCACGGAAAATCCTCACATTCATGACAGCCTGCAAAACCTTTCTCCTTTGTGCAGTCCCTGATGGAGCATTGCATACAGTGGTAGAAAGGCTTTTTCGACAGGCACCCCTCGCAATACACATCAGCGGCAGAGAGGCTGTCGCTGTTTGGGAGCCTTCTTTTGAGAAAGCTAACTAACAATCGCTTCAACTTCTTGTCGTTTTCTCTCCCTGCCAGAAGAACGGAGCAAACCCCGCAGTACAGACCGCAGGGCGCCGCATAATCAGGGTTTATGGCCAATAAACTCACTCCCGGTGCAGCTTGGTTTACACGTGTCAGGGGTGTAAAACCCTCTTAACAATGGCACTTTACAGTGGTTGGGTCACACACACAGACAAGTGTTTTGTGACGAGTCAAGAATTATATCCGATCAACTATCGAATCTGCTCATACCCCTCAGGTGCCGCCATAACCGATTTTAACTTTTCCTTCCTCTACAATCACGGGTACTTTCCGGACGCCATCCGAGAGCTTAAGCATCTCCTTTAATTTCTCGCTGTCAGATTGGACGTCGATGTATTTTGCTCTTTTCCCATAGGCCGATAAGGCCTTTTCAGTATAAGGGCAACCCTCTTTACCGTAAATGATAATTTCCTCCGCCATAACATGTCACCTCCTTACTTGCATGGATGGGTAAGTATATATATATCAGGACTTATGCAGTTGAT
>DFAP01000104.1:0-549 GCA_002365855.1 Pelotomaculum sp. UBA3103
TGTTTTTTTCATGATATGTGATAACATAGTGATATCATAGTGTTACAATAGTGATAATATAATACTAACCTTTTTCCAGGGGAGGTATAACATTGGCTTATATTGTTTGGAAAAGGATAAAAACGGGGTATTATGCTTATTTGCAGGAGTGTTATTACAGCCGCGAACAAAAAGGCCCGGTTACAAAAGGCACCTATCTCGGAGGTAAACCGAGGAAAGCAGAAATAAAGTTAAGGAAGCTAATACAGGATCCCAAGCAACTGGTGAAATTAATAGATGATCTTTACCGTAAGCAGCCGGTAGAAGAACCTGGATACAACGAAATAACCGAGGTGATAAGAGTTTTAAAGAAATTGGCCGCAAAAGCCAAAGACAGGCAAATTCAGGAAGTCTTACTCGAGGCTCTGAAGAAGTTGGAAAATGAGAAAGCAATCAAGGAGAGCGCTGAAGAGAATATTAAGCAGGAAGAATAATTTACCTTTGGTGGGCCATAAAGGAATCGAACCTTTAACCTGACGATTAAGAGTCGCCTGCTCTACCAATTGAGCT
>DFAP01000104.1:842-17674 GCA_002365855.1 Pelotomaculum sp. UBA3103
CGGTTAACAGCCGCCTGCTCTACCAATTGAGCTAATGGCCCTGTGTTGAAGAGTACGATGTAAAATAATAAATGGTGACCCCACCGGGATTCGAACCCGGGTTACCGCCGTGAAAGGGCGGTGTCTTAGGCCGCTTGACCATGGGGCCATGGTCGGGATGGAGGGACTCGAACCCCCGGCCTCTTGCTCCCAAGGCAAGCGCGCTAGCCAAACTGCGCTACATCCCGTTAAATCCGCAAAAAGTATTATATCCTACAACAGCATTCCCCGTCAAGATCACGTTAGTTTTTTAACAAGTTTCTAAGGGGTTGTTTAATGTTAAAAAGTGATAAAAAAAAGTCCAGCTTTCGCTGGACGGGGAGAGATAGAACTCACAAAAGCGGAGTAGTACTATTATGTGCGCTTTATATATAAAATATGCTATTACCCAAAAAAACAAACAAGATCTACTTTGGGGTTATAATAGACGTGCAATAGCCTCTAAACAAAATATATAACAGGCCATGATAATACCTATCTTTCGGCAAAAGGCAGGAAAACACATATAATATGTAGAAAAAATCTCAAAGAGGGTTATAGGTACGAGGTGAGATAATATGGCTTTAACAGGATTGGAAATATTTAAACAATTACCCAAGACTAATTGTAGGGATTGCGGACAAGCAACCTGTCTGGCGTTTGCCATGGCTGTTGCAACAGGAAAATTAGCTCTTGACCACTGCCCCCATCTCAGTGAAGCAGCGAGGGAAAACCTGGGTTTCGCAACTGCGCCGCCTGTTGCCACTATTAAAATCGGTGCGGGTGGAGAACAGTTATGTATAGGAAATGAAACGGTACTTTACAGGCACGATAAGCGTTTTGAAAACCCATGTGCAATAGCAATTTCTATTAGCGACACTACCTGCAACGATGAGATTACCTCTAAGATTGCAGCAATTAAAAAGCTTGAATTCGATCGTGTCGGCCAGATTCATTCTGTTGACATGGTGTTGATAGAGGAGAGCTCAGGAAGCCCCGAGCGTTACGCTGAAACTGTAAAGCTTATTGCCGGCAATACCCGACACCCGTTAATATTAAAAAGTGAAAACCCTGTGGCAATAGAAAAGGCTCTGGATATGGCGGCAGTTAGGAAACCTTTAATCAACGGCGCAAACTCGACAAACTACGAGGCCATGACTACATTAGCCAAAAAGTTTGATCTGCCGCTGGTAGTAAAGGGCTCCGATTTAAACGAGCTTTCCTTAATGGTAGAAAAAGTTATGGGCCTGGGTTGGAAAGAAATCGTTCTTGATTCTGGCACAAAGGATGCAGGCAAGGTTTTAGCTGATCAGACCCAAATCAGGAGACTGGCTTTAAGAAAGTATCGGCCATTTGGCTATCCTACCATTGCCTACGCTGCTGGCGGGGATCACTATCAGTCGGTGCTTGACGCCGGTGTCTACATTTGTAAGTATGCCGGTATAGTGGTTATCGACAGTGCTGATCCGGCTGATATCCTGACGCTTATTACCCTGCGCCTCAATATTTATAGTGATCCGCAAAAACCCATCGCAGTAGAGTCAAAAGTTTATGAGGTACTCACCCCTGATCCTGATTCTCCTGTATATATTACCACGAATTTTTCTCTGACCTACTTTGGTGTTGCGGGGGACATAGAAGCATCCAGAGTGCCGGGGTATATACTGCCGGTGGATACTGACGGTGTATCAGTCCTTACGGGATGGGCGGCGGGTAAATTT
The DNA here is from genome assembly GCA_002365855.1 of Pelotomaculum sp. UBA3103. Lineage (GTDB taxonomy): Bacteria > Bacillota > Desulfotomaculia > Desulfotomaculales > Pelotomaculaceae > UBA3103. The sequence goes on from DFAP01000104.1 coordinate 2,582, forward strand.
ACGCCTGAAATTATTTCTGAAATGTTAAACAAAAGTGGTATTGCTGATATGGTATCTCACCGAAAGATTATCATACCGGGTGGTGTGGCTGTTTTAAAAGAAAGGCTGCAGGAAATATCCGGTTGGGAAGTGCTGGTCGGGCCGATTGAATCATCTAGTATTCCAGGATTTATAAAACAACACTGGAGAGCTTGAAGATATATTCTCAACATTGAAAGGTTCATCCTTATGCCAAAATTACACGTGCATATCTACCCTGAAAATAAGCATGTAACAATTGACCGGAACGAGAACCTTCTACAGGCGATAACCCGGGCAGGCATTCTCTTGGATGCATCCTGCGGGGGACAGGGAACTTGTGGCGGTTGTAAGGTCAGAATCAGGGAAGGACAGGCAAGTCCGGTATCAAGCGGCATGTTAAGCGATGATGAGAAAAAGCAGGGATTTGTACTGGCATGTCAGTGTGTTCCGAAAAGCAGCCTGGTTGTTGACATTCCTTTAGAGTCCAAGCTTGCGGAGCAGAGGGTTGTTTTGCTTGACGGTTCGGAAGGGGACGAGGTCGAGTTTTTAATAGATGACCCGAACTTTACTGATGAAGAATGCAGTGTTCCTATGTACAACAGGATAACTCTCGAAGTGCCGCAGCCCACCCTTGGTGATACGGAGGACGACCTCGGCAGGTTGCTGAGGACAATCCGCAGGGAAACTGGTATAGAATTTTTGCAGCCAACACTGGATGTCTTGAAGATATTACCGGAAGTATTGAGGAAAAGCGGGTGGAGGGTAACTGTTTCCCTGGCTGAAGGTTTAGGTTTGCAGCCAGTTGAAATAAACAGGGTTGAGCCGGGACCCGCTGCTGACAAGCATCTTGGACTTGCCGTGGATGTAGGGACAACAACAGTAGCGGCAATGCTGGTTGACCTGAACAACGGCCGGACTTTGGCTGTGAAGGGCACCTATAACCGCCAGGCGGTATATGGAGACGATGTGATTTCCAGGATTATCAGTGTTGGGGAACACCCTGACCGCCTGGGCGATTTGCAAAAAGCGGTTATAGATACTATTAACAACCTCATTGAGGAATTGTGCGGCAGAGAAAAAATAGAACCAGCAGACATCAGGGCTGCAGCCTGTTCCGGCAACACGACGATGGTCCACCTTTTACTGGGTTTAAATCCTGCCAATATCAGGCTGGAGCCTTATATTCCTGTAGCTAATAATATCCCGGCGATAAGGGCATCCGATGTAGGACTAAAAATCCATCCAGGGGCATGGGTTCAGAGCATACCCGGAGTCTCTGGATATGTTGGCGGTGATATCACTTCCGGGATTTTAGTGTCTGGCATGGCGCAGGCAGATGAGCTGACCCTTTTTATTGATATCGGCACCAATGGAGAAATGGTTTTAGGCAATAAAGATTGGCTGGTTGCCTGTGCCTGCTCGGCAGGTCCCGCTTTTGAGGGGGGCGGTATCAGGCATGGGATGAGGGCCATGCAGGGGGCCATTGAAAAGGTTAGAATTTCACGGGATGGTTCTGAAGTGTCTTACGCGACTGTTGGAGGAGCACCACCGGCAGGTATCTGTGGCTCCGGCCTAATCGACTGTATTTCCTGGCTTTACAAAGCAGGTGTTATCGATCGCAGCGGCAGCTTTCTAAAAGAAGCAGGGACGCCCCGCGTACGGGATAATGGAGAGGGTATAGAGTTTGTGCTGGCCTGGTCAGGTGAGGTAGGTATCTGTAAAGATATCACTATCTCTGAAATCGAAATAAAAAACATAATTCGGTCTAAGGCGGCGGTATATGCCGGTATTCGCAGCATGCTCAAGTCTATCGACTTGAAGGTTGAAGCTATAGACCGGGTTGTGATAGCGGGTGGTTTTGGCAGGTATATTAATATAGTGGAAGCAGTCAGTATCGGGCTGTTTCCGGATATTCCACTGGAAAAGTACACTTATGTAGGCAACAGTTCTTTAAAAGGGGCGAGGATGGGTCTTTTATCCAGACAGGCCAGGCGCCAGCTTGAAGAAATTGCTAAAAAAACTACTTATCTGGAACTCAGCGAAGGAAATATTTTTATGGAAGAGTTTATATCAGCCCTTTTTATACCTCATACAGACATAGGATTGTTTCCTTCAGTCCAATAACGTGGTATTTAGGGAGGAACAGGCCGCTTTTATTTTAAATGTGCTGCGGTGTATAGTTTATCTGTTGAGAGGGGACGAAGCATGACTTTAAAGTTAGCTAAGGAAAAATGGCCCGGCAGGGTTCTTGAGATGGTTATTGGGCAGGATCCGTGGGCCGTAATAGCAGGTGGCGACAACACCCTCCCTTTTCATCACTTTGAAGGGGAAATGGCTAACAGGCCTGTTGCAGCCCTTGAGATATGGGATGTTGAACCAACGGACTGGCCGGAAGCAATAAAAGCGCAGTTTGAGGGTGTTCTGGACAACCCGGTGGCCTGGGCTAAAAAATGTGAAGATTACGGCGCCGACATGGTTTGCCTGAAGACAGCCAGCGCAAATCCTGAGGGCAGGAACGCTTCACCCCTGGAGGTTGCGGCGACGGTCAGAGCGGTGGCGGAAGCTGTAAGAGTTCCTCTTATTATAACAGGGTGCGGTGTTGAGGAAAAAGATGTTCAGACGCTTCAGGCAGTTGGGGAAGCAATTTCTGGATACAATGCGCTACTGGGGTGTGCAACTGCAAACAACTATCAGGCCATCACCGAGGCCTGCATGCTTCACGGGCACAACCTTATCGCGACAAGTCCCCTGGACATAAACCTGGCCAAGCAGCTCAATATATTAATCAGCGAATTAGACCTGCCCCTAAACCGGATCGCTATGGACCCACTGGTAGGGGCACTGGGTTACGGCTTGGAGTACGCTTATTCAATTATTGAACGCTCTCGTCTTGGAGCGTTAGGTGGAGATAAAATGCTATCGGCTCCCATTATCTGTTTTGTCGGTCAGGAAACCTGGAAAACCCGGGAAGCTAGGACGGAGCAAAAGGAAGAATGGGGCGCCCAGACCCGGCGTGCTATCCTTTGGGAGACAGTCACAGCTGCCAGTCTCGCGCTGGCAGGAGGTTCAATCTTTGTCCTGCGTCACCCTGAGACGCTAAAGCAGTTTAACGAACACATTTTAGCCTTGATGAAGCCTAACTCATATTAGGTCTGCTGAATTAAGGCTGATAACTTTGCAACGGTTGCTCTAACCAGCATGTAAGCATTATAGTTGATTTTAAGGAGGTTGAAAGGCATAGAACTAATTGGTGAACATATAAACGGGATGTTTAAAGATATCAGGGAAGCGATCCTGGCCAGGGACCCTGGTCCGATAATCCACTGGGCCAGGTTACAGACTGAAAAAGGCGCTCACTGGCTTGATATCAACACTGGCCCTGCAGTGCCAAAAGAAGAGCAGCCAGCCATAATGGAGTGGCTTGTCAGGACTGCTCAATCTGCCAGCAAACTACCCTGCTGTCTTGACTCAACCAATCCTGACGCCATAGAGGCCGGCCTGGTTGTGCACCGTGGCTGTGCTATGATCAACTCTACCAGTGCGGATCAGTGGAAGATGGATATTTATTTTCCCATGGCCTTAAAATACAAAGCTAAAATCATTGGGCTGGCGATGAATGAACAGGGTGTTCCAAAAGATTCTTCCGCCCGTGCCGCTCTGGCCATGGAGCTGGTAGTCAATGCTGATATGCACGGCTTAGCGCTGCAGGACTTGTATATTGATCCGCTCGCCCTTCCGGTTAATGTTGCTCAGGACCATAGCCCAGAAGTTATAGAAGCGATACGTCAGATTAAATTCCTGGCTGAACCGGCGCCAAGGACCGTTTTAGGTCTGTCTAACGTGTCGCAGCGATGCTCAGAAAGACGCCTGCTCAACCGGACTTTTCTGGTCATGTGCATGACCGCAGGTTTGGATTCTGCTATCGTAGATATCCAGGACGATATGCTGGTTGAAGCTGCGGCGGCAGCCAGGGTGCTGTTAAATAAGGATATTTATTGTGACTCTTTTGTCAAGACATTCAGGCAGCGTTAACGTGTCCTGATTCTCCGGTTTTATTTAATGGTTGTGTTGCCGCATATTTATAAGATCAAGGTGGTGCAGAATTGATCATAGCCGAGCAAAAGCCCATCTCGGAAATCGCTGAGCTGGTTGATAATTATGACAGTCTTCTACTGCTGGGATGTGGTGGCTGTGTAACCGTTTGTCTGTCCGGCGGGGAAAAAGAAACACAGATATTAGCCAGCGCGCTGAGAATCAAACGCAGGATCGAGGGAAGGCCAATTGAAATAGTCACCTCAACAATTACCCGCCAGTGCGATCCTGAATTCATTGACTCACTGCAGGATCTTGTCAAAGACTTCGATGTGGTAGTATCCCTGGCCTGTGGCGTGGGACCTCAGTACCTGGCTGAAAGATACCAGGATAAATACATTGTTCCGGCAATGAACACAAAGTTTGCCGGTGGCTCTAAGAAACACGGTGTCTGGGAAGAGCGCTGCGGACTCTGTGGAGATTGTATTCTGCACTTGACCGGTGGTATCTGTCCAGTAATACGCTGCTCCAAGAGCATTCTGAATGGTCCCTGCGGCGGTTCTCAAAATGGAAGATGTGAAATAGACAAAGATACGGACTGCGCCTGGCAGCTTATCCATGACCGCATGAAGGCGCTCGGTCAACTAGAATTATTAAAAAAGGTAATGCCGCTGAAAGACTGGTCAAAGTCCCGAGACGGGGGACCGCGCAGGATGACCAGGGAGGACGTGGTTATTAGATGATATCAGGGAATTGCGTACTGGAGGAAACCCTTAAGGGCGGCAAACTGGCGGTCACTGCTGAAATAGGGCCGCCCAAGCATTCCTCGCCAGCTCAGGTCATCAACCACGCCCGCTTGCTGAAGGGCGACGTAACTGCGGCTAATGTCACCGACTGCCAGACCGCGGTTGTAAGGATGTCCAGTATTGCCGCCGGTGTGCACGTTCTCAGCAGTGGCCTGGAGCCTATAGTACAGATGACCTGCCGGGACCGGAACAGGATTGCCATCCAGAGCGACCTGCTTGGCGCCTATAGCCTGGGGATTAGAAATCTACTGTGTCTTACAGGCGATCACCAGATGTTTGGCAATCACCCGTCATCCAAAAATGTGTATGACTTGGATTCCATTCAAATGGTACAGCTGGTAAGGCGGATGCGGGACGAAAAAAATTTTTTCTCCGGCGAGGAGTTAAAGGAATACGAGCCCAGGTTCTTTATTGGCGCTGTGGCCAACCCTTTCGCCGACCCTTTTGAGTTCCGGGTGGATCGACTGGAGAAAAAAATAAACGCCGGGGCTGAGTTTATTCAGACCCAGTGTATTTATGATCTGGAGCGTTTCTCCCGCTTTATGGAAATGTGCGTTGAGCGCGGTCTTCATGAAAGAGCGTATATCCTGGCTGGTGTTGGGCCGCTCAGGAACTTGCGCGTGGCTAAATATATACAAGCCAATGTATCCGGGATGATCATTCCGGATGAAATAATTCAGCGCTTAAAAAACGCGGAAGATCAAGAAGTTGAAGGTATTTCTATTTGTATTGAACAGATCAAATACATTAAAGATCACATCAGGGGCATATCAGGATTTCACATAATGGCCATAGCCCGGGAAGAAATAGTGCCTCATATCGTGCGCCAGGCGGGAATCTCCCCACATATGGAGTAGATTTACAGCCCTCTTTTTCCGATATGTGCTACCAGGTCTACGATCCTGTTTGAATAGCCCCACTCATTATCGTACCAGGATACTACTTTTACCAGATTGCCTTTTATGACAATAGTGGATAGGGCATCTACGATGGAGGAGTTTGGATTGCCATTGTAATCCTTTGACACCAGTGGCAGCTCACAATAAGCCAGTATCCCTTTCAGTTCGTCCTCGGCGGCGACCTTTAAGGCGCTGTTGATGTCCTCAACCGAGGCCTGTCTGTTCAATTCAGCCACTAAGTCCACTATTGAAACATTCGGAGTTGGCACGCGCATGGACAGCCCGTTGAGCTTTCCTTTAAGTTCAGGTATAACCAGCGCTACCGCTTTTGCCGCACCCGTAGTGGTTGGTATTATTGACATGGCGGCAGCCCGCGCCCTGCGCAGGTCCTTGTGGGGCAGATCCAGGATCTGCTGGTCGTTCGTATATGAGTGAATAGTGGTCATTAATCCTCGCACTATACCAAATTCCCTGTGCAGTATTTTAACAACAGGCGCCAGGCCATTGGTTGTGCATGACGCATTAGAAATGATCTGGTGTTTTGCCGGATCGTATTTATCCTCATTTACGCCCATTACTATGGTTATGTCCTCGTTCTTAGCCGGGGCGCTGATAACAACCTTTCTGGCGCCTCCCTTCAGATGCTTAGAGGCGCTGTCGCGATCAGTAAAACGGCCGGTGGATTCAATCACTACCTCGACACCATAATCCCCCCAGGGTATGGCGCCCGGGTCAGGTATGGCAAATGCCTCGATATCTCTCCCGTTGACCCTGAACTCCCTTTCTTTATTGGCGTAAATGTCTGCATTGAGAATACCGTGAACAGAATCGTACTGCAGAAGGTGTGCCAGTGTGCAGGCGTTTGTAAGGTCATTTACTGCGACTATTTCTAGATCATCCCTGTCCATTGAAGCCCTGAAGACGTTTCGTCCAATCCGGCCAAAACCGTTAATGCCAACTTTTAAAGCCATGTGTTATTTCCTCCTTAAACATCATTCCGTCCTTAATCCTTAAACAATATTAATCTTATCCTACCCACACAGATCCGGATATAATCCCAGGGAGAAATTACCGTGTCTGGTTTTATTATCATATTACTGACTGATCAATCAAAGTCTGGAATAAAAAAAATAAGGCCGCCGCGCAACCGTCAGGTCTTGTAAATATTAAATAAACTGGGAATGATGCCTTTTTACCTGTATAAAAATTAGCAGAAAACAGTATTGAAATTTATGATAAATGCTGTATACTGGATTCAAAATGCTATATTGTTTTTTAAAGCTTAAGAGGAGGTTCCGGAATGCATCCGTTTAACAAACCTGTCCAAGCCGCACGTTTAATCGTCAACCCATCAATAAGCCAGTTGAGGGAAATGGCCAGCGCGGAAGAAAAGACGACGATTTACGGCAGTGCCAGCTTTGTGTCAAAAGTAAGGAACCGCAGTGCAAAAAGCACCTTTATTTTGGATGGTGACTACCTTGGCGTTGACCAGAATGGAATGCCGCTCGCCAAAGAGAAGGAAATTGCTTTAAAAGTGCACGATTACCTCAAAACAAGAGAGGTAATCAGCCTGGAGCGCCAGATGGGACAGCATCCTAATTTTAACTTGAACTGCAGGCTCTATATTACCAAAGAATATGCCAGGATCCCATTGATGTGGCGCAATATGCTGTTTGATCCCAATCCAGAAAAAATGGAACAGGACCTGACAACTATACACGTGCCAGAATGGCCGGAAAGGGTTGTCTTTGTTCACCCCGAGGCGGCAGTTACTTATATCCTGGGTACAGATTACTTTGGTGAAGTAAAAAAATCGTTTTTAAGGATGGCCTTATATATCTGGAAAAAAAGGTGCTGTATAGGTTTTCATGCCGGAAGTAAAGTCTTAAGGGTCCGCACCACAAAAGGCATAGTCGAAGATGTCGGTTTTATCATGTTTGGACTCAGCGGTACAGGTAAAACTACATTAACGATTCACGACCACAATCTGGTGGGTGAGGAACGGGTTATCATACGCCAGGATGATATAGTGATGATGAATGCCAAAGGTTACTGCTACGGTACCGAAAATGGTTTTTACATTAAAACAGAGGGGCTTGATACCTCTCAAAAAGTGCTCTACGATGCTGCTATATCGCCTAACGCCATTCTTGAAAATGTTAAGGTCCTCGATGACGGCACCGTCCTGTTTGATAATACTGAACTTACCTCGAACGGCAGGGGAGTAATCCTGCGCAGTGAGGTGGCTGGTACTGATGAAAGTGTCGATTTGAAAAAAGCAAACCGCATTATTTTTATAACCAGGCGTGATGATATTATTCCAGTGGTAGCGAAACTGAACTCTGCCCAGGCGGCAGCGTATTTTATGCTGGGAGAATCAATCGAAACTTCTGCTGGAGATCCTACTCGCGCAGGCGAATCTAAACGTGAAGTTGGAACCAACCCGTTTATGATCGGCAGGGAGTCGGAAGAAGGAAACAGGCTGCTTAGCGTTTTATACAAGAACCCGGATATGGAGTGCTACCTGTTAAACACAGGCAGCATAGGTATAGGAGGGTTTAAGCCGGGCAAAAAAATACCGATAAGCGTCTCAACCGGCATCATGAAGGAGCTGGCAAGAGGAACTATTAAGTGGAGCAAAGATCCTGAATGGGGATACCAGGTCCCTGAGGAAGTGCCCGGGATGGATATTTCTGAATATAATCCGGTTAACTATTTCACCCGTGAGGAATATCAACAGCGTGTCTCAAAACTCCGGCTCGAGCGAAAAAATTGGCTGGCAAAGTACAGCGGCTTAAAAGAAGAAATTATTAAGGCAATTTTATAAAGCTTTTAAAGTTGGTTATCATTATATTCTTTTGATCAAAACTATATTGTTAACCCTGTTCACTTGGAACAGGGTTTAATATTACACGTCTCGCGTTGACCCCAGGCTAACAATAATCATTAATTTTTAACAAATAGAATTATTTTTACACAATATTGATAGATTATTAAAGTCAGGCCAAGCTAACGAAATATAATAGCAAGCAAAACAGAAAAGGGATACGCTTAAAAATGAAAGCATTGAACACTATATTAGAGGCAATATGCAACACGCCTATGGTCAGGCTTTCCAGGGTTAAGGGAGACTGCCGAGCTGAAGTGCTGGCAAAACTCGAGATGTTTAACCCTGGCGGCAGCGCTAAAGCAAGAGCGGCACTGGGAATGGTGCAGGCGGCTGAGGAGGAGGGTATCATCGAGCCGGGTTCCATAATAGTTGAGCCGACCAGCGGTAACCAGGGTATTGCCCTGGCCATGGTCGGTGCTGTAAAAGGCTACCGTGTTATAGTCGTAATGCCGGAAAATATGAGTGTTGAACGTAAAATATTGGCAGAATCATATGGCGCGGAGGTAGTGCTCACACCTAAAGCGGAGGATGTCATGGGAGCCATAAAAAAGGCCAGGGAAATAGTACAAAAAACACCCAGGGCCTGGATGCCGGATCAGTTTTCTAATCCTAACAACCCACTCTTTCATGAGAAAACTACCGCAAGAGAGATAATTGTACAGGCCGGTGGGACAATAAACGCTCTGGTTGCGGGAGTTGGTACAGGAGGCACCCTGACTGGTGTTGCACGGGTTTTAAAGAAGTTTCATCCTGAGGTAGAGGTGTTTGCTGTAGAACCGGAAAATTCCGCAGTTATATCGGGTAAAAAACCTGGTAAACATATGCTTCAGGGTATAGGCGACGGATTTATTCCGGATAATCTAGACTTAAAATTAGTTGATCATATAATTCGGGTCTCGGACCAGGAGGCTCTGATTATGACCAGAAAATTGGCCTCTGAAGAAGGCTTGATGGTAGGTATTTCAAGCGGGGCAGTTGTCGCGGCGTCTTTAAAAGCAGGCCGGGAATTAGGTCAGGGCAAAACTATAGTGACAATTCTTGCGGATAGTGGTGAAAGATATCTCAGCACATCAATATTTGTCAATAATGCCAATGAATGCCTGCTATGATGCAGGCCCTTTTTGTTTTTTATTGAGTTTGGGAGGATTAAGTTTCAACAAAGTTGAATTTACATAACAAGATGTAAGCTTGCTTATACAGCACGCAAAGGGGTGGCTTGCTTGAGCAGCGGCCTGGTGTTTGATTTTGATGATACCCTGGTTGAAACTACTGTTTATTATAACGATGCTAAGAGCAGGTTTTCAAGAATTATGGACAGCATAGGTTTTCCAGCGGTTGAAGCCCTTGAAACTTTAAACCAGTTTGATATTAAACACGTTCAGCGCTGTGGCGGATTTTTGAAGCAGTGTTTTCCATTCGCGCTAGTGGATACATATGAGTATTACTGCAGAGTGTTTAGACGAGAAATATGCAATATCATCAGGAACGAAATAGAGACTCTGGGTTGGTGGGTGTTTGATCAGCCGGCAAGGCCCGTTCAAAATGCGGAAGAAGTACTGGAACAATTATACGGAAGATTTCCTCTTTTCCTGGCTACCAAGGGCGACCGGCTGCTTCAAATGGAACGAGTTGAACAAAGCGGGCTGTCGCATTGGTTCAAAGAAGTTTACGTTCTCGCTGATAAAAACGTCGTTTCTTATCAGCAAATAGCTGTAGAACAAAGAATTATGCCGGGTTTATCATGGATGATAGGCAATAGTATGAAGTCTGATATCAATCCTGCATTGAAGGCGGGCTTTAACAGCATTTATATATATCATCCCCATACTTGGGATTATGAGGACGAGGCGCCCCTGGGCGGTCATGTCAGCGCAGAGTCACTGCTTGACATATTAGATGTAGTTTGCCGGGGCAATTCACTGGAAAAACACAGCGGATAATAGCAAATCAATGGCATTTGTTAACAGCATGACGAAGCAGTTTAAAGAGTAAGGAAGCCTGCCTAAGAAGGGCCGGGGGGCATCTGGAAAGTAGTGGACATAAATAATGCCTTATCCTAAAATATAAGTGGATAAATGGTGGGGGTTCAATCAATGGAAGCAAATGCCAACGGAAAGATCATTAAATGTGACCAAAAGGTCAATATTACCGCCACCTTTGGGTCGGACCTGGTGCTTGAGGGGTCAACGTCCATCCCGAACATCCTTTTGAAGGTATACAGAAGGATTGGTATATCTGATTTGCAAATGATGCTGCTGATCCAGTTAATCAGGCTCAGCGTAGAGGAAAAAGAATATTGCCCCTCACCTGAAATGATTGCAAGGCAGATGGAAGCTGAGCCTTTACGTATCAAAAAGGAACTGGCAGACTTGCTTGAAAAAGAAATAATTTCTGTTAGCGATTATTTCGACAGCAGCAAAGATTTAATATTCGAAGGGTATGACTTTGAACCTCTCTTTCTTAAGGTTTCAGACATATGGGCAGGTGTTAGGGCTGCAGAAATACAGGAATCAGAAAAGCTGCTAAAGTCGAAGAAGTACGTCAGTCCTAAGTTTTGTGATAAAACCACCGAAATTATTTTGGTTTTTGAAAAAGAGTTTGGCAGGCCACTTTCACCTATAGAAATTGAACAGGTTGAGCAATGGCTTAATGAAATTGAGCCGCTTTTAGTTGTTGAAGCCTTAAAAAGAGCTGTTTTGAGGGGAAAACACAACTTTAAGTATATTAACAGTATTATTGTTGAGTGGAAAAAGAACAACCTGCATACTATGGAATCAATTGAACAATATGACCGTGATTTTCTGAACCGCCGTTCCGAACGCAGGGGAAGGTCCGTGGAAAAAGCGGCAAGCTCCGGATCTGCAGGGAGCAAGGACGATTCAAAGAAAAAAGCGTTTATTCGTTCTCTATATATATAATTATTTACTTCACGATCAAAGTTCTTGATGAGAGGAAGATCGCGTTTGCACTGCAACCTGTGCGAAGATCGGGGGATTATCCTAAAAGGTGAAATGGCTTTTCCCTGTGGGTGTAATAATCTTAAAGCCGCGGAAAAGCTTATTAAAAATTCTCAGTTGCCCCAAAAGCTTTTAAACTGTACCCTGGATCGTTTTAATTTCAAATATTACAGTAAAAACTGTTTTGATGCACAGAACAGGATTTCACATTTTGAATTAGCTAAACGGTCATACCAGGCGGCGGCTGAATTTATTAATAATTTTAATGAAAATCCAAATTCTGATGGATTGCTGTTTACCGGACAGGTAGGGAGTGGAAAAACCTTTCTGGCTTGTTGTATTGCCAATGCCCTGTTAAGTAGTGGTAAAATGGTGCTGTTTGCAGTTGTTCCAGACCTGTTGGACAAGATCAGATCCACTTATGATTCGGGTAGAGGGGCAGAAGACATAACTGAATTCGATATCATGGATGCAGCCAGGCAGGTTCCTTTACTGGTACTGGATGATCTTGGAGCTCATAACTATACTGATTGGACCAGGAATAAATTATATTCAATCATTAACCATCGTTTAAACCACTGTCTGCCTGTTATTGTAACTACTAATATCAAACTTGACGAATTGGAAGAATACCTTGGAGAGAGGACTACTTCCCGACTGCTCGAAATGTGCAGGCCATACCGGCTTTTGGTTGACCTGGATATCCGGGTGGTGCAGCGAAAGGAAAAAGATATCAGAGTATAACTAAAATGCTGTTCGTTGTAAAGCAGCATGCTCGGCCTGGATACCCCTTATTTCAAATAAGTGGTATTTTTTTTATTCAAAGTGTCAATAATTATATTTGGTGGTAAATTATATATGTATACAAAGCTTCTAAATGAGCAAAAATACCATCTGGAATCAGGAAGGAGGAGAAAATGAGTAAATTCCTGACAAGAGTGGTAATTCAACTGGCTGCGGCAGCATTTATGCTGGTTACTAGTTTTGCGTTTATTCCGGATGGAGATTGTTCTCAGGTTCCGGAGGACCTTTATTCGGAGTATTCTGATTCTAAGATAAAAGAACATGTTGTACGCGAAGGCGATACCTTATATGATATCGCCATCAATTATGGATTGGCATTAAACGAACTGATGAGGGAAAATAATTTAAGCGGAAGTCTGATCAGACCAGGGGAAATCCTGGTTCTCCCTGTGAAAGGTTTATATGCCATGTCTATGTCCCGTGGGGAAATATCCAGAGATGAGCTGCTCCTGCTGGCCAGGGTGATTCATGCTGAGGCAAGAGGCGAAAGCTTTGAGGGTATGGTGGCGGTAGGAGCGGTGATTATGAACCGGCTGGAAAGTCCTCATTTTCCAAAAAGTATACGGGATATAGTTTACCAAAAAAATAACCGGGTCTACCAGTTTTCACCTGTCGCCGATGGTTCTATCAACCTTGAGCCTGATGAAAAAGCTTATCAGGCAGCAGTTCAAGCACTTTCAGGTAAAGACCCTACCGGAGGCGCACTGTTCTTTTACAATCCAGACATCAGCAGCGACCAGTGGATTAAGACGCTGCCGGTAGTGACCCGGATCGGCAACCACGTCTTCGCAACAAGTTTATAAAAACAACAGAGGCGGCCATTTTAAACGGTCGCCTCTGTTGTTTCCGCGAAACTCAAACCCTTAACCTGCACATTAACCGATCTGACCCAGAGCCCGGTCATATCCTCCAGCGCCATTTTTACACGGGACTGAACTTCGGCAGCAACCTCAGGAAGGTTATTTCCGAAAGTAAAGATAGGAGCAATCTCAATTGCCACAACCCCTTCCTGCTCAACATTTACATGTATCTTTCCAGCACTGCTGACACCCGTCACAGAGGAGGCGGCGAGCCCGGCTATTGAGCTCAGAGCCCCGTTGGATATAGTTAATTTGCCATGATAAGTAAATGTCGGACGCACAATAGATTGTTCAAGCCAGTCCTTTTTACCCCTGATACCTTTTCTTCTCAGAAAAACCTGTAGTGGGTCAACAAATGTGCCAGGAAAGCTTTTTTTTACTTCCAGGATGGGCGCGGGGATAACATGCTTGCTAAATTGGGTCCGCAAAAATTTCGCCTTCCGTATTTCTTTTTCGCTGGCTATATCTTCAATTTTTAATATTTTTGACGGCGCCGGCATCTCAAGCCTGGACGCGATGCGCTCAGCCATTCCGGTTGATGTTCCCAGTATTAATATTTTTTCCGGAGCGAGATTAGCTATAGCTTCTTTTATTTCCAGTACTTGTTTTTCATCCATAAAAAGAGCAGACTTAATAGCCCCGATACGCGTAGGCTGTTTTTTGGCCGATGCTCCGGCCAGAATGCGATTTCCCTGTATCAACAGCCCGTCGTCAATGATAGCCTGAGCTTCAAGCTGGTGGGCGATTACAGTTGCTCTATGGCTTTTTCCGGTGCCGCTGGGGCCGATAAGTGCAAATACTTCCAAAGAGTGACACCTACTTTAATTTAGTATGATTGCCTTAATTATCATAACATATTCACCGGCGATAAGACAGTTCGGGATAGAGGGTGTTCCGGCCGGAGATAATACTGCAAAAATGTTAAATGTAAACGGAGGTTTAATATGCCGGAATGAAACAGAGTTTAGTTATAGTGTGTCTGGCATTCTTCATGTTTTTGTCAGGGTGTTCCGCACAACCTTATTTGAGTCCCGATATACCTGAAGCTTCTAGAATTTTAGATAGTAGTGGCGAACTTATCGCGGTTATTAGCAGGGAAAATCGAATACCAGTTTTGCCAGGCAGTGTTTCCAAATATATGCTGGATGCAATAGTCGCCATCGAGGACTCCCGTTTTTATAAACACCACGGGGTTGATCCCGTTGGTATGAGCAGGGCGTTATATCGGAACTTGACAGCCGGCAGGGTTTTGGAAGGTGGCAGTACCATCACCCAGCAGCTTGCTAAAAATCTATATCTTAAACCTGAGAGAACAGTCAGACGCAAGCTGGAAGAGCTTTTTATAACCGCTCAGCTGGAAAGGAAATATACCAAACAAGAAATATTAAATATGTACCTCAACCAGATCTACTTTGGACAGGGGGCATATGGGGTTGAGGCTGCCGCCAGGACATATTTTAACAAGTCCGCTAAGGACCTTGGTCTGGCGGAAAGCGCGATGTTGGCTGGTATACCCAGGGCACCGAGCGACTATAGCCCGTCAATAAATTTTGATGCTGCTAAAGCCCGTCAGAAAGCTGTCCTGGGAAGAATGGTGGCATTGGGCATGATAGATCAAGAAACCGCTGAGCGGGCTGGTAAAGACTACCTGCAGCCATCCAAAACACGGGTGTCAAGCAGCAAAGCGCCATATTTCACAAATGAAATTTCCAATTTTTTTGAACATCATTATCAAGACGGGCTGGAATTATTATATTCAGGTGGACTTACAATATATACCACTTTAGATTTAAAAATGCAAGAGGCGGCTGAAACTGCACTTGT
>DFAP01000009.1 GCA_002365855.1 Pelotomaculum sp. UBA3103
GAGATGATGCTCAACCTGCAAGACGACCATATAAAGTGGAGGCCTCCTGTGGTTAAAACATCGACGGTCCACAAGGGAGAAGGAATAGAAGAACTGCTGACCGCCATTGAAAAGCACCGTGAGAACCTTAATGAGAAGGGGTTTTATACCAAGAGGCGCCAGGAAAGGGCCAGGAATGAGACCCTGGACATTGTTAATTATCAGTGGCAGCGCCTGGTTAAACGGCAGATGAATCTTCCAGGCCGGGTTAATCAACTGTTGGAAAAGGTCGGCAAGAACGAAATAGACCCATATACTGCCTCAGAGACTATCCTGGAATTAATACTTGCGGACTCCGGCATGAAGAAAGCTAAAAATGTAATGAGCTAGAGATATAACAGCAGCGCCTTTTTTTGAAGGCGCATATTTTTTTGTCTAATATTTTTGGGAAAGAAGTGGAAATAAACGTGTTTTAGGGTATAATCTATAAATAAAAAGGAGAGGAGTTGAAAAGAGTGAAGGTTACTTTTTTAGGTCACTCCGGTTTTATTATTGATGGCAGCGTCAAAATCGTGATAGATCCGTTTTTAACCGGCAACCCCATAGCCACGATGGGCGCGGAAGATGTACATGCTGATTTAATTTTGGTCAGCCACGGGCATGGTGACCACCTGGGCGACACCATAGCTATAGCCAAGCAGTCGGGAGGAACCGTAGTTTCGGTATTCGAATTGGCTACATACTGCGCCTGTAAGGGCGCCCAGTCTCACGGTATGCATATCGGTGGGAGCCACAGTTTTAAAGGCCTAAAAATAAAGCTTACACCGGCGTGGCATGGTTCTGGCTTTGGGGGGGAAAGCCCGTTGGAGTACTTGGGAACTCCCTGCGGCTTTTTGATAAAAATTGATGGCAAAAATATTTATCATTCTGGTGATACTGGTCTTTTTGGAGATATGGAGCTTATCGGCCGCCTGCAGCCTATTGATCTGGCTCTCCTGCCTATAGGAGATAATTTCACCATGGGCCCTGAGGATGCCCTGGAAGCGGTAAGAATGCTAAAGCCAAAAATGGTTATTCCAATGCATTATAACACCTGGCCTCTTATCGAACAGGATCCCCTACAATTCAAGGCCGAGGTTGAGTCAAAAACCAACAGCAAGGTATCGGTAATAGCCCCGGGTGAGAGCCTGGAAATTTAAAATGGAGGAATAAACGTGAAAAAGGCAGTCATGGAAACCGAAAAGGGAAATATCGTAATCGAACTGTTTGAAAAGGACGCGCCAAATACCGTAGATAACTTTGAGACGCTTATAAATAAGGGTTTTTATAACGGCCTCACATTTCACAGGGTTGTCCCGAATTTTGTTATTCAGGGGGGGTGCCCCGATGGTACCGGCACAGGCGGCCCCGGTTACACGATCAAATGTGAAATAAACCCAAACAAGCACCTGAGGGGCTCTTTATCAATGGCTCACGCCGGCAGGAATACAGGAGGCAGCCAGTTCTTTATATGTCATGAATCTTTACCTCACCTAGACGGCAAACATACTGTGTTTGGCAGGGTGATAGAGGGTATAGACGTTGTGGACCAGATAAAACAAGGTGACAAGATGAAAAAAGTCTCAGTACAAGTAAACCCAGAATAGCACATTGTTTGAGATCATGGGCCTGACAAAAGGCCCTTTTTTTTTGTAACAGAACAAATAATATAGAGACTGAAGGATTTATCTGAAATATAGTAGAAAACTAAGTTTAAAAAATGATTAAAGGGGTGGTATTAATTGCAGGTATATCTTTTTTTCGTACTCATTATAGCCATTCTTGTTTCGATCTTTGCCGTACAGAATGCAACACCCGTAGACGTACGATTTTTTAACATGACATTTCAGCAGATATCACTGGTAATGGTGATCATGAGCTCTTTCACCGTAGGAGCCCTGGCTGCTTTCTTCCTTGGCCTGACTAAAGTAATCCGATCAGCAATAAAACTTAGAGAAATGACACTCCTTAACCATCAGCTTAAAGAAGAGATGGAGCGCTTGCGTAACGATATAAGCAAGCAAAGAGAATGTGAAAATACAAATACAGTAAATCAAAACTAATATCTATTTTTTGTTAGAGGGTAAGTATGCCGAAGAATATCATTGTTTGTGACCTTGAAACCACGGGTCTTGACCCGGCAACTGACAGAATTATTGAAGTCGGCCTGGTCAGGGTGGAGCAAGGTAATATAACAGCTGAATATCATGCGTTGGTCAATCCCGGCATGCAGCTTCCTCTAAAGATTAAGAGATTGACCGGTTTGGGTGATGGCGACCTGGCTCAGGCTCACCCGCTCCCTGGTGTTTTGCCTGAAATACTTGATTTTATCGGAGAGAGCGCCATAGCAGGGCATAATGTCAGGTTCGATTTGGGTTTCCTGACTGCTGCCTGCGGTCAGCCCTTCCAAAATCCCCTTTACGATACGTTAGAACTAGCCCGTCTGTTAGCGCCGGAGGCGCCCAGCTACCGGCTTGAATCATTATGTTCCAGATACAACATAGAAATATCTTCTGCGCACAGGGCACTGGATGACGCTATGGCCACCGCAAAACTTCTTCAAAAGCTGATTAATAATCTGCGTGAATTTGATGTGAGTATAGTGATGCAGCTTGAAAGGCTGCTCAGGGAAGCTTGCTCCGGCTGGCATAGTCTGATGAGTGATATGATCAAAGAATCACTCAAGTCTTTTCCCGACAGAAAGCTGACCAGCGTTAAATACTGGCACCGGGTGGAAGAAAAAGATAACACTATTCGTAAGAACCGGAGGGAGCAACCGGCAGAAAAGGAAAATATGCCTCTAGAAGAGGTAGCGGCTGACTTGTTAAGAAAGTGCGGGCCGCTAGCAGCGTTGCTTCCCTCATATGAATACCGCCCCCAGCAGGAGAAGATGGTTAGACAGGTTGCCAGGGCACTGAGTGATGAAAGTTATCTCCTGATGGAAGCAGGTACCGGTGTAGGCAAATCCATGGCCTACCTGATCCCGGCGGTTTTATGGAGCCTGAAACATAATGAGAGGGTATTAGTCGCCACTCATACAATAAACCTACAGGAGCAGCTTTTATTTAATGATATACCACTCCTGACAGGATTGATAAAGGAGCCTTTCCGCTCAGCGCTGGCCAAGGGACGGCAGAATTACATCTGCCTGCGGAGATGGTTTGGGGCGTTGGAAAGTCATCACTTGCCTGAGGAAGCCGCTTTTTTGGCCCGGGTACTCATCTGGCTTACGGTTACAGGCACAGGAGATAGAAACGGGCTGAACATGAATCAGGGCGAAAACGATTATTGGTATGCAGTTTGTGCTGAAACTGACGGATGCCTGGGCTCCCGCTGCCGGTACCAGAGGGAATGCTTTGTTAATAAAGCAAAAAAAGCCGCAGACGAGGCTGACCTGGTTATTACTAATCATTCTCTGCTGTTTTCTGATGTCCGGGCGGATAACAGGGTTCTCCCTACCTACGGTCCACTTATTATAGATGAGGCGCATCACCTTGAAGAATCTGCCACGATTCACCTTGGCAGACAATTTTCTCAGGGCGCTTTCAATAGATGGATTGGTTCGACTGGTAAGAACCTGGCAAGACTTTCGGAAAAGCCATCCCCGGAAAGCGGGTCAAAGTGGTCTCAAACTATTAAAATTGCGCTGGAAACAAGGCTTGAGTCTATGGAATCAATGCGTCATTTTTTTAAAAAACTATGGGATATGGCAGCTGAAAACAGGCCTGTCAATGAGAGCGAATATAGCCGTATTTCAATGAGGATGCCTTTTGGTGGCGAAAGTTACTGGCAGCTTGTAGAAGTTGGCCGGGAATGCGCTGGTTTACTGCGCAAGTTTACTAAAGAAATAAGGGCTGCGGCAGATCTAATGGATTTATGGTCCTTAAAGGATGAAGCCTGGGCGGGACCTTCACGGGATATTTGTCAGCTAATTCAGTCCGGCGAGGTCATGATTGAAGAAATGGAATTTATTATTGACTGTGGAGACCACAGTTTTGTTTACTGGACGGAATTAGAATCATCTCCATGGGGACCTGCAGGTAAAAGCTGCTCTTTAATAGCCGCTCCAATTGACGTGGGGCAGTTGTTATTCGAGCGGTTTCTAAAAAATAAACGCACTGTGATTTTTACTTCGGCAACTCTCACCGTGAACCAAAATTTTGATCACTTTACTGAGCGCACCGGTTTGCATTATATCCCGGAAGAAAGATTGGTTCAGGCACAATTTGAATCCCCGTTTCTATACGACCGGCAAGCCCTCCTGTGTATTAACCGGGGTCTTCCTGTCCAGGGCGCCGTAGACAATGAAGAATATTTAAATAAGCTTGGCGATGTGCTCTACAAGCTGGTGCAAGTAACCGAAGGCAGGACGCTTGTCCTCTTTACTTCTCACCGGACTTTACGTGAAATATACTGGCGCTTAAAACACAGGCTCGAAGAATTGGACGTATGCCTGTTAGGCCATGGAATAGATGGCAGCAGATCAAGATTACTGGAAGAATTCAAGAAGAACGGTAGGTCGGTGCTATTTGGAGCGTCAAGTTTTTGGGAGGGCGTTGATGTGCCGGGTGAGGCATTGACTTTTGTAGTGATGGTGAAATTGCCTTTTATGTCACCTTCTATGCCAGTTCTGGAAGCCCGCCTGGAGGATCTGGCAAGGCGGGAGAGGGATGGATTCCGGGTCTTGAGTGTGCCTCAAGCCGTGATTCGGTTTAAACAAGGTTTCGGAAGATTGATCCGCAACAGCAGCGACCGTGGTTGTGTGATCATACTTGACAGCCGGATTCTCGATAAAAGCTACGGCAGGCAGTTCCTGAGATCATTGCCTGTTAAGAGCCACTTTAGAGGTGGCATTGAAATGATCACAAAAAAAATATCTGATTGGATTGGGGATAATTTAAATAAAGAACCGGCATCTGTTAATACATGGAAAGAGATAAACGTAAAAAAAATAGCACATCTGGACAGGAATTGAAATAAAATATTAACAGCTAACCTAGTGAAGGGGTGTGAGCAGATTTGCGTATATATTTTGTGCGACTTCCTTCTTTTATTAGAACCTGGTTGATGAAAATTTTAAAGTAACACCTTGGGCAGGCTAATAGCCTGCCACTTTAATTAAATATCAAAGCACTACAATATTTATCGGTAAAAGTAATTTACTTTTACTGTTATGAGCAGTATAATTGTAAAAGTATTGTGACTTTTTCTGCGCTTGTCACATTGCTCCATGTAATATAATTTTATCCAAATGCATACTCTTAATTCAGAACTCTGGACACGACATAATAATAAATTTTATAATAACTACAGTCATGTGACATTTTTGGTTTTATGTTAGGATGAATAATGGCTGTTGTTGGGATGACAGTATTGCAGCTAAACCAGCTGCTGAGATATGATTATAATAACCATAATTATGCGACAATGGTACGAAATGGCAGGTGAGTAATCACGTAACATAATTAATCCTTACGTATGTCGCGTCCAGTTTGCTGCAGAGTCAGTGTTGTGACTTGTTTTGTTCCGTGGTTAAGATTTTGCGAAGAGGGGTCAGTAAATGGAGCTAATTAATCTTAATCAGTCAATTGCTAAGAATGCACATTTTATTGAAGAGATAGGCATTGAGAGCGGACAACCCGTGCAGAAGTGTTACCAGTGCGGCAAGTGCACCGCCGGCTGTCCGGTGGCGTTTGCCATGGATTACACTCCCAACCAGGTTATCCGCATGGTACAGCTTGGCATGAAAGAAGACCTGCTGAAAAGTAAAACTATTTGGATCTGCGCCTCCTGTTCCACCTGTTCTACCCGCTGCCCGTGCAATGTGGAAATTGCGCACGTAATGGAAACTCTCAGGATCATGGCGGGAAGGAGCGGCACGGCGCCTGCAGGGAAAGCGAAATATGTGGAAGTAATGTACAATGCCTTGCTAAGCACCGTTGAAAAATACGGGCGAACCTATGAAGTCGGTTTAGTACTTCAAAACAACTTAAAAAGCGGTAAACTTTTCAATGGCGCGGAAATGGGTTTGCCCATGTTCCAGAAAGGTAAACTCAAACTTTCGCCATCCAAGGTTAAAGGCGCGGCTGAAGTTGCCCGCATCTTTTCAGAAGTCCGCAAGATGGAAGGTGGGGTGTAATGAGGTACGCTTATTATCCAGGATGCAGTTACCATGGTACTGGTAAGGAGTATGAGTCTTCGACCCACGCGGTTGCCAAAAAGCTGGGTATGGAACTGGTTGAAATACCCGACTGGAGTTGTTGCGGCGCCACCGCGGCACACGGTAAAAGCCACCTTCTAAATATCTCGCTTCCGGCACGCAACCTGGCCATAGCGGAAGATATGGGCATTATGGATGTAACCACAGGGTGCGCAGCCTGCTACCAGCAACTGGCGCATGCCAATAAAAGAATGACTGAAAACAAGGAAACCAGAGAAAAAGTAAACAAGATCACGGGGAAAGAGTACAAGGGAACCCTTAAGGTCAAATCTCTGGTTGAAGCTATTGGCACAATTGATCCGGAGCTGTTAAAGGCCCAGGTGGTCAAGCCGCTGAGTGATCTGAAGGTTGCCGCATATTACGGCTGTTTGCTGGTCAGGCCGCCCGAGATAACCGGCTTTGACGATCCGGAAAACCCCATGTTTATGGATAATATGATGAAGCTAGCCGGGGCGCAGGCGCTGGACTGGGCACATAAGACCGAGTGCTGCGGCGCATCCCTGGGTGTTTCCAATTTAGATGTAGCTGTGAGAATGATAAACCGAATTCTTAAAGCAGCGGTTGAGAGCGGCGCTGACTGTGTAGTTGTGGCCTGCCCGTTTTGCCATCTCAATCTTGACTGGCACCAGAAGAGTGTCAATAAACAGCTGGGCACCACCTATGAAATGCCGGTATTTTATTTTACCGAGCTTTTAGGTTTGGCAATGGGTATAAGTCCCGACGAACTTGGGCTTAAAACGCACTTTACCGATACCCAGAAAGTATTGAGCCTGGTTGGTTAATTAATTCCTTACGGGAGCGATGGAATATGAAAAGGATTGGTCTTTTCGTTTGCTGGTGCGGCTCCAACATCGGCGGAGTGATCGATGTGCCAAAAGTCGTCCAGGAAGCGGGTAATTTCCCAGGAGTCGTTTACGCCACTGATTACAAATATATGTGTTCAGAACCGGGCCAGGATACAATAATTAAGGCTATTAAGGAACATAACCTGGACAGGGTGGTCGTGGCCTCATGTACACCAAGGCTGCACGAACCGACCTTCCGTAAAACAATAGCCAAGGCCGGACTGAACCCTTATATGTTTGAGATGGCAAACATACGCGAACAGTGTACCTGGGTTCACTCTGATGATAAAGAGGGCGCCACCAAGAAAGCGGTCGCCCTTATCAAAAGAGCCCTGGCAAAGGTTTCCAAGGTGGAACCCCTGTTTGAATCGTATATCCCAATCACCAAAAAGGCGCTTGTTATAGGCGGCGGGATCGCCGGCATGCAGGTTGCCATAGATATTGCCGACGCAGGCCACCAGGTGATCCTGGTAGAAAGGGAGCCAACCATAGGCGGGAAAATGGCCATGCTGGACAAGACCTTTCCCACCCTTGACTGCTCCGCCTGAATAAGCACGCCAAAGATGGTTGCTGCGGCGCAGCATCCTAACATTAAGTTAATGACCTACTGTGAAGTAACAGATGTAAGCGGTTACATCGGCAACTTTGAAGTTACAATTAAGCAGAAGCCCCGATATGTTGACCATGTCAAGTGCACCGGTTGCGGCACCTGTACGGAAAAATGCCCTACCAAAGTGCCCAGCGAATACGACCTCGGGATCGGCAACAGGAAATGCATTTACATCGACTTTCCCACGGCCGTACCGAGCAAACCACTGATAGATGCTGAAAACTGCCGTTACTTTAAAACAGGAAAGTGCGGTGTCTGTAAAAAAATCTGTCCTACCGGCGCCATTGATTTCGATCAAAAAGAAGAATTCATCCAGGAAAAAGTAGGAGCCATTGTGATGGCTACCGGATTTGATCTCTTTAACTGGGATGAAGCATACGGCGAATACGGATATGGCCGCTTTAAGGATGTTATAACAGGTCTTCACTTTGAGCGTATGTCAAACGCTTCCGGCCTGACCGGGGGTAAAATTATCCGCCCCTCTGATGGTAAAGAACCTAAATCGGTGGTATTTATCAAGTGTGTCGGTTCCAGGGACGAGGCTAAAGGCAAGGAGTACTGTTCCCGCGCCTGTTGTATGTACACAGCCAAGCACGCCCACCAGGTAATTGATAAGATTGAAGGCTCCAGCGCGTATATCTTTTACATGGACGTACGTACGCCAGGTAAAGCCTATGATGAATTTTACCGGCGCACGGTTGAGGAAGGAGCGCAGTATATCCGGGGCCGGGTTTCTAAGATATACCAGTCTGGTGACAAGCTGATAGTTATGGGCGCCGATACTCTGCTGGGCAGGCAAGTAACAGTGGAGGCTGACTTGGTTGTGCTGGCCACAGCCATGATCCCGAGTGAAGGTTCGGACATAATAGCTCAGATGGTTGGCTGCCAGACAGATAAAAATGGTTTCTACCAGGAAGCCCACCCAAAATTAAGACCTGTTGAAACAATGACCGGCGGTTTATTCCTGGCAGGCGCCTGCCAGGGCCCGAAGGATATCCCGGATACGGTATCCCAGGCCAGCGGCGCGGCGGTTAAAGTAGTCGCCATGTTCTCCAAGGACGAGCTGGCCGCTGACCCGATGATCACCGAGATTAACGAAAATTTATGCTCCGGTTGTCTTGTGTGCAAGGGTGTTTGTCCTTACAAGGCAATTGAAGAAAAGACCATCACTGAACGGATTGGCGGCAAACCCGTGGAGCGGGTGGTTGCCAGTGTGAATACTGCTCTTTGTCAGGGTTGCGGGAATTGCACCGTTGCCTGCCGGGCCGGTGCCGCAAACCTGAAGGGATTCACTAACCAACAAGTGCTTGCGGAGGTGGACACCCTGTGTCGATAGCGACTGAATTTAATCCGATAATAGTTGGTTTTAACTGTAACTGGTGCAGTTACGCGGGCGCCGACCTGGCCGGGGTCAGCCGGATGAAATATCCCGCCAATGTGCGGGTCATCCGAGTACCATGTTCCGGCCGGGTAAATCCGTCGTTTGTTTTAAGAGCCTTCCAGAAAGGCGCTGACGGCGTACTGGTCTCAGGGTGACACCCGGGGGACTGCCACTATTCTAGTGGCAATTATTTCACACGGAGACGCTACCTGTTGTTAAAGCGGCTGCTTGAATATGTCGGCTTTGAACCGGGCCGCTTCCAGGCGCGCTGGATATCCGGTTCTGAAGGGGCTAAATTTACAACAACGATCAAGGATATGACAGAAAAAATAAAATCCCTGGGTCCTAATAAAAAGATGAGGGATGATATCTTATGATGGACGTTATTCAGCAGCTGAGGGAGCAGGCCAAAAAGCTCCTGGAGGAGAAAAAAGTTGATTTGGTAATCGGTTTTGGCCAGGGAACGGAGTTAGCCCGGACCACACCAGTCTTTATCGACAGCCCCGAGGGTGTGTCCAAACTGACCTGGGGACCGTTCTGCGCCAATAATCTCGCTAAATACCTGACTGATTACAAAAATGCGCCAGGCAATATAGCTGTTGTGGTTAAAGGTTGTGATTCCAGGTCTATCAACAGGCTGTTGGATGACAACCAGATCAGCCGGGATAAAGTAGTGATAATCGGAGTTCCCTGCTCAGGCCAACTTGAATGGCAAAAGGTTTCGGCAGAGATTAAGCCTGGCGCCAGCCTGAAAGAAGTTGTTGATAATGGAGACAGTGTTTCTGTCAAGACCGATGCGGGCGATTATAAGTTTGACAAGAAAGACTACCTGCTGCACAGGTGTCTGGTCTGTGAAAATCCAAACCCGGTAGTGTCGGACTTGACCATCGGCAAAGAGCAGCCGGTCAAAAACTATGAAGATCGCTTCGCTGAAGTGCAGGCGCTTGAGCAGATGAGCACAGAGGAGAAAAACGCATACTGGGACAAGCAGTTCAGCCGCTGCCTGCGATGTTACGCTTGCCGCAACGTTTGCAGCGTATGTACCTGTCAGACCTGTGTATTTGACCAGATGCTGCCCATGTGGGTCTCAAAAAGGACCAACCTATCCGAGAACACGGCATTCCATCTTACCAGGGCTTTCCACGTAGCCGGGCGCTGCGTTGACTGCGGGGAATGCGACCGCGTCTGCCCCATGGATATCCCGCTTCGCAAGCTGAACCAAAAGATCCACAAAGATCTTGGTGACTTATTCGAGTCACCAACGCCGGGCACAAAACCGGGATTGGTTTCGCCGCTGGGTGAGTTCTCGCCTGGTGATCCTGAGGAGTTTATGTAAAAGGAGGTGCTGAGATGGAATCAAGAGTTGTTAACAAAGGACAAATTTCTGAATTACTAGATAAGTTGGCGAAGGACTATAACCTGATAGCGCCGATAAAGGAAGAAACAATGACTCTGTTCAGAAGGGTATCCGGCGCTCAGGATGTCCTATTAGACTATAACAATTCAGATATTTCTCCTAAAGGATGTTTCTTGCCACAAAATGAAAAAACATTTTCTTACATGTACACTGGCGACACCCTGGAGATCAATAAACCAGAGGGGGTACAGAAAACTGTACTATTCGGAGCGCGCCCCTGCGACATCAAGGCTATTCTAACGTTTGATCCGGTGTTCGAAGGTGTAAAGTTTGGTGACGAATACTACTCCAACAAGCGAAAAAGCACTGTAATCATAGGATTGAGCTGTTCAAAAGTTCTCAGCACCTGCTTCTGCTATGCTATGGGAGGCGGGCCATGTGACGGAACAGGTTCGGATTTATTGTTAACCGAGATCGGTGACAAATATTATGTAGAGGTTAATACAGAAAAAGGCAAGGCACTGGTGGACGCTTACAGCCAGATCTTCAGCAGCCAGGGTGCGGAACAGCTAGCCAAGGACAAGGAAGAACTGGCGAAAAAGCTGTCCGGCGAATTTGTCAGGAAAGTTGACCTGACAGGCGTAAAGGAAGTCCTCGACGGTAACTTTGAACTGCCGTACTGGGACGGCGACAACGCCAAGAAATGCATTGGCTGCGGGACCTGTACCTATGTATGCCCGACCTGCCACTGCTTTGACATATTCGACTACCCCACCGGTGACTTTACCGGTGACCGTCTTCGCTGCTGGGACTCCTGCATGTTTCCGGAATATACGCTCGAGGCCGGCGGACATAACCCACGCCCGACCAGAAAAGAGCGGATTCGCAACCGCTTCATGCATAAGATTAAATACCACCTCGACCGTTATAACATGGTCGGCTGCGTGGGATGCGGACGCTGTGTCAACAAGTGTCCGGTCAATATCGATATCACCAAAATTATCAATGACTTGAAGGAGGTGGCGCAGAATGTCTAATCCTACTGCTCTGACGCCATATCCGGCGACCATAACCAAAATTGACGTTGAAGCCAGCGACACTAAAACTTTCACGGTAGTGTTTGACGATCCTGAAATCATGGAGAATTTTGGCAACCAGCCGGGACAGGTCTGTATGCTGTCGGCGTTTGGCGAGGGTGAATCTACTATCTCCATTACCTCATCGCCGACCAGGGGTAAATTCCTTGAATTTTGCGTTAGAAGAGTCGGCCGGTTGACAAGTGTCCTGCACCAGATGGAAGTAGGCCAAAAAATCGGTGTGCGCGGCCCATACGGTAACGGGTTCCCATACGAAACAATGAAAGGCAAGGACCTGTTTTTTGTGGGGGGCGGTTCTGCCCTTGCGCCCATCCGTTCCTTGATCGACTACGCCCTTTCCGAGCAGTACCGGAGTGACTACGGCAAGGTTGAGATCCTCTACGGGGCGCGCTCAATGGACGATATATTATTTAAGAGTGACCTGGCCGAGCGCTGGCCGAAGATACACAACACAGGAATTTATACCACCATCGACCGTGAGGAAGAGGGCTGGAAAGGCCATGTGGGCTTCGTTCCAAGCTACGTGGAAGAGGTCGCGCCTTCCCCGGAAAATAAAATTGCCATTGTCGCGGGACCACCGATCATGATCAAGTTCACACTGCCAGTTTTTGCGAAACTCGGTTTTAAGGACGATCAGATTATAACCACCCTGGAAATGAGGATGAAGTGCTGCCTCGGCAAGTGCGGCCGTTGCAACATCGGCTCCAAGTTTATCTGTGTTGACGGGCCGGTTTTCAGCCTGGCCCAGCTGAAACAGATGCCGCAGGAGTATTAAACCTCAACGCAAGTTAACGATTGAATAAAAAAATTAAACACCGGGTTTACCGGTGTTTAATTTTACTCTGTTTCAGGATAATCCTACCCCGACCATTCCGCCAAATGCACCCGAAAATGTGACAATGAGAAATTTGTAGATTATTCCCAATGACGCCAGCCCAGGTGCAAACAGACCTGCCAACAGCCATACGATAAGAAAGAACAGCAGGCCAACCGCCAGCCCGTTGTATAAACCTTTGTTCCCAGCCTCTTTGCCGGCGGCCATGGAGCCCGCTAAAGAGCTTGCGGCGAGGATGACGGCTGCTATCCAGGGGATGCCAAGATCTGTAATGGAAGAAAAGTGGTAAACAATACCGGCTGTTATACTTAGCAGTAGTGAAGTAAGCAGTGTTAGTAAAGTACCTTTTATTACTGCGTTGATTTTAAATATATTCGTCAAATGGTCCTTGCTTATTGAAGGCATTGCAACACCCCCTTAAATTAATTATAATTATTTTTATGTAACTAGTTATAATATATGACATAAAACACCCTTTACAGGGATGTATTTTAATTTAGTGACAGACAGGATAATGATTTATTCCTTTTTGGAAGGAGTACGTCTTTTTGCGACCACAGATTTTTTATGGCGCATTTCTGGCATCGTATCAGGTACAACCTGTGCCGGGGCATTATCGTTAAAAAAAGTTTGCTCAAGCTTACCGTCCAGGTTAATCATTGTGGCCGATCCTGTTTTTTCTCTTACAAAATTATTTCCAATACTAAACTTAGCCAGAATTAAATTCCCCCTTATATATATCATTGAGTTTTAATCCAATATAGTCTATTATGTGCCAACCCTTTTCTAAGTATATCGTTTTTAAGCATCGGGAAGATTAAAAAACCAAAAAGGGGTGGAAAATTTGGAAGACATCATTTTAAAGGTTGAAGGTATGAGCTGCAGCCACTGTAAGGCTGCGGTAGAAAAGGCTCTTAAAGCAACCCCAGGTGTATATGAAGCAGTTGTAGATTTGTCTAAGAAAACTGTTTCAATTTCACACGATCCTGTTCTGGCTGACCATGGACTCCTGGCTAAAGCGATAAACGATGCAGGATATGATGTTGTTGGTTGAAAGCAGAGGAGGCGCATGAAATGTATGAGTTAACGGTCCGCACGAGTTTTGCTGCAGCTCACTATTTAAAAGACCACGATGGACCTTGTGCTCGGATGCACGGTCACACCTGGCAGGTGGAAGTAACTCTGAAGGGTGGAAAACTTGACCATAGAGGGATGCTGTTAGATTTTCAAAAAGTTAAAAATTTAATTAAGACAATAGTGGAGGATTTGGATCACCAGTGTCTAAATGAACTGGAGCCTTTTAATAGCGGCGGAGAAAAGAGCCCAACCGCGGAAAACCTGGCCAGATATATTTATGAACGTTTAGAACCTGAAATTAATAACCAGGAGCATAGTTCCCACGTTGCCCTGGTTCGTGTCTGGGAATCACCTGACGCGTCAGCATCCTTCATGAGGTTGGAGGGAACGGTTTGAAAAGCGTCGTTCTTTTGTCAGGTGGCTTGGATTCTGCTGTTTCTTTTGCCTGCGCATTGCAGGAAACTGAGGTGATTCTGAGCCTCACCTTTGATTATGGACAGAGGGCAGCCGCAAAAGAACAGCAGGCTGCTGCAGCTTTATCATCCCATTATAATATCGGCCACCGTACGTTAGAAGTTCCTTTTTTGAAAGAAATAACGAATACAGCTCTCGTTTCCGAGCAGGCTGAACTGCCGTTGCTGAGCACAGCGGAACTCGACGACTACAGCTTATCAAGCGCTTCTGCCGCTTCCGTCTGGGTTCCTAACCGTAATGGACTGTTTATTAATATTGCAGCGTGTTTCGCCGAAGCGCTGCAATGTGATCTTATAGTTACAGGTTTTAACAGGGAAGAAGCGGCGACGTTTCCGGACAACAGCGCTGAGTTTGTTAAAGCCGCCAATAGCTCCCTTAGTTATTCCACCATCAATAAGGTCAGGGTTGTAAGCTATACGCAGAGGCTTGACAAGGTGGAGATCATCCAACTGGGGTTGAAATTGGTACTGCCTTTCAAATATATATGGAGCTGTTACAGAGGAGAAAGTAAAGCTTGCGGCAGATGTGAAAGCTGCCTGCGTTTTGCAAGGGCTGCCAAAGCAGCAGGTATGGTCACTCAATAAAGCAGTCAAGCAGAAATTATAAATATTTGCATGTGAGGGATTCTCGTGATCGAACGCTTTGTAACTGAAATAATCACGTATGACGGGTCGCAATTGTCATCACACTGGGCTTATCGTAACTTCGGCCTGCAGGGGGACAGTATAATATCCTTCAGAGGGCCATGTAGCGTGGGTCTGAGTGAATTGGTTGATCTCGAGGATTTTAGAAAAAAAGCCCCTATTTTTAGCAGAGACATGCTGCATTTCATAATAGAGCATTTTGACCTGGACTTGGAAAAAACCATCATCAGGCAGCGCCTGCTGATGGCAATTATAAAAGACATTATTCAACTAAATCTAGATGCTGGTATATCCAGGAAGGGTGATGACCTTTATCTCGGCAACAAGAAATTGTCAGTATCAATTGCCACCCTTACCCCCGTTTCCACCATTATTCATGCCGGGTTAAATATATCAAGCAGGGATACGCCAGTTGAGACGGTTGGGCTGGAGGATCTCGGTTTGAAAGACGGGGAGGCGAGCCAATTAGCCAGTTCTATTTCCGGTTTGTACGCCAGGGAATCCAGGGAAATCAAAATGGCTCGCTGCAAAGTGCGGGGGGTAAGGTGAATATTGAGCACTGTCATTGAGATATTTTCATCAGTTCAGGGTGAAGGCCCATTATTAGGATGCAGGCAGATATTCATCAGGTTCCACGGGTGTAACCTTCACTGTGCTTACTGCGATACAATATCATCCAGCGTCCCTCCGTATTGTCAGGTTCATATTGCTCCCGGTCAAAATATCTTCAAGAGGATGACAAACCCAATGAGCGTGAAAGATATCGCGGCAGCGGCATCTGCGATGGACCTGGAACTGCACCATTCGGTAAGTCTCACAGGCGGTGAGCCGCTTCTATATCATTCGCTTATCCTGGAATTGGCGCCACTCTTAGGAGGAACCAGACACGGCATTTATCTTGAAACGAATGGCACGCTGCCTGATGCTCTCAATGAGATTATTGATGTTGTTGATATAATTGCTATGGATTTTAAACTGCCGAGCGTTACCGGACAGCGACCATTTTGGGAGGAACACTGTCGATTTTTAAAAATAGCTTCACAGAAAGATACTTTTATTAAAGTTGTTGTGGGAGATACAACACCTATTGAAGAAGTGGAGAAGGCAGCTAGAATTATTAGTAATACAGCACCCGATGCTGTTTTGATTATTCAACCGGTCAGTAAAAACGTTTACGCCAGGGAGATATCACCGGCCAATGTGCTTATACTCCAGGAAAAGGCATTAAAATGGCTGGATGATGTTAGGATAATACCTCAGACACATAAAATAGCCGGCTTTCTTTAAACTCAATAGAAATGAGGTAAGGACACGTGTTTGATGAAGTTAAGATTGAAGAAGCTGTCAGGATGATCTTAGAAGCTATTGGTGAGGACCCGGAAAGGGAAGGGTTAAAAGAGACACCTTACAGGGTCGCCAGGATGTATAAAGAAATATTTAGCGGTCTGCAAGAGGACCCAGAATCACACCTGCAGAAAATATTTTATGAAGATCATGATGAAATGGTTATAGTAAAAGATATACCTTTATATTCAATCTGTGAACATCATCTTCTGCCGTTCTATGGGAAGGCACATGTTGCTTATATACCCAGGAAAGGCAATGTGACAGGTTTGTCAAAACTTGCCAGGGTGGTTGATGGCTTTGCCAAGCGTCCTCAATTACAGGAACGGCTTACAGCCCAGATAGCTGATACAATTATGCAAAAGCTGAAAGCCATAGGAACACTAGTAGTAATAGAGGCCGAGCATATGTGTATGACTTTTCGGGGTGTCAGAAAACCTGGTTCAAAAACCGTAACCTCAGCTGTGAGAGGAGTCTTTCAAAAAAATGAAGCCACCAGGTCTGAGGCTTTTTCATTAATTAAAGGATAAAATCTTAAAGGCTACCGGTTTTATGTGTAATATGTTGGATTTAATTTGACAGGAGGAGATGTCATTGGAAGATTTGGACAACCCAAGCGCGGCAAAGCTTGAGCTGATCGCGGTAAAGACTTTAAAATCTTGTGATGAGCTTTATAAAGTAGTGGATTTCTTAAATAAAATGCTTAAAGATAAAAGGGTCATTTTTGGACTCACCAAGAATTCACAAAAGGGGACTATGACCATTTCTATTTACGAAACTTAGACGGAGATATTTTATGAAAATACTAATCAGCAACGATGACGGTATACAAGCCGAAGGTATTAATGAATTAAGGAAATCACTCCAGGAGCAGAATGAGATTTTTGTTGTTGCTCCTGACCGTGAGAGGAGCGCGACCGGACATAAAATTACCCTGTACAGGCCTCTCAGAGTTAAGGAATGGCACTATCCGGAAAGCAGTGCTGTAGGGTGGGCAGTGGACGGAACGCCGGCTGATTGCGTCAAACTGGGTTTGGAGGCACTTCTTCCAAGTCCACCGGACCTGGTTATTGCGGGTATTAATTTCGGCCCAAACCTTGGTACTGATGTATTATACTCCGGCACCGTTTCCGCTGCAGTTGAAGGACTCATTAATGACATACCGTCTATTGCAATATCTCTGGCAAGCCATGAGTATAGTAATTTTACTCATTCATCTAAGTTAATCAGAGAAATTGTTAACATGCTTGGCAAGGACCTTCCCTCGCGAACACTGTTAAATATTAACATGCCCCCAAGAAGACCCAAAGGTATAAAAGTTACAAGACTCGGCAACAGAAGGTATGTCAATATTTTTGATAAAAGAACCGATCCCAGGGGCAGAGTTTATTTTTGGCTGGCCGGTGAACCATTTGACCTTGATGAAGATGACCCCGAAACCGACATATGGGCTGTGAGGGAGGGCTATATTTCCATATCACCGATACATTTTGACTTTACTGACTATAAGCTTATGGGGCAGCTCAAAAAGGATATTGAAAAATTATTATATTAATTCAAGAAATACTAAGCATTAAAAAAATAGATTGAAAAAAATATCCCTTATTCTTAATTTAACAAGGATTTTAGAACTGACCGTAGAAATATAAAATCAAATAGTGCCTTTTTCAGACGCAGATCTTGAGGAGTTGATTTTGAAATAACTTTATAACCCTCAGGGGTTCTTTTTATTTGTATCCAAATAAGACCAGTATAACCTATAGAAGTATATACAAGGAATATTTAGGGAACCATTATTTACAAAGGAGGCAAAAATTTTGAAGAATTATCAAACCGGACAGATTCGCAACCTTGGGGTGGTAGCACACGGTGGAGCCGGAAAGACCTCCCTGGTTGAAGCAATGCTGTTTAATACCGGAATCCTTTCCAGGCTTGGGAGAGTGGAAGACGGTACCACCACTTCCGACCACCACCCCGAGGAAATCGCCAGGCAAATTACTATTCATACCAGCCTGGTTCCTTGCGAGTGGAAGGATACCAAAATTAACGTTCTGGATACTCCCGGTTTTTCTGATTTTATTGGGGAAGTAAAAGGGGCTCTTAGGGTCTCTGACACCTCAATGTTTGTTATATCTGCCGTTGACGGTGTGGAAGTGCAGCATGAGGTTATTTGGGATATCGCAGATTTCTATAACTTGCCCAGGATCGTGTTTATCAATAAAATGGACCGGGAAAACTCAAGTTTTGATAAGGTACTGGATGAACTAAAGTCAAAATTCAAGGCAAATTTTGTTCCCATTCAGATACCAATTGGTTCTTTCAACACTTTCAACGGTGTCGTTGATATTATTAATGAAAAGGCGTATAGTGGTTCTGGCAAGGGTGAAGAGGTAAAGATTCCGGAAGAACTGGCGGATGAAGTAGCCCTGTGCCGCGAAAAACTGATAGAAGCGGCAGCCGAGGGTGACGACGACCTGACAATGAAATACCTGGAAGGGGAAGAATTAACCCCGGAAGAAATAATAGAAGGTTTTAGGAAAAGCATTGTCCAGCGCAAAGTAGTCCCTGTGCTGGCAGGTTCTGCCACTAAAAACATCGGTGTTGCACAGCTATTAGACGTTTTGTCAACTTACCTGCCTGCACCGGTGGAGGAAAACGGCCCATTAGCTGCGCTGGTTTTCAAAACTCTGGCTGACCCATATGTAGGCAAAATGAACTTTCTCCGTGTTTACGGAGGCGTTCTCAAAAGCGACTCCACTGTCTATAACAGTAAAAAAGACAAAAATGAAAGGATCGGGAATGTTCTCTTCGTTCGAGGTAAAAATACCGTCCAGACCGGCGTTGTGCCGCTCGGCGATATGGCGGTGGTCGTAAAACTGCAGGATACCGGGACTGGCGATACTCTTTGTGAAAAAGACAAGCCTGTAGTTTTGGAAGGGGTCGAGTTCCCAACTCCGACATTATCTGTTGCCATAGCTCCAAAAAGTAAAAATGACGAGGACAAACTGGGAGACGCTATCTCTAAACTTCTTGACGAAGACCCCACGATGCGTGTTGAAAAGAACACTGAAACAAAACAGACTCTGCTTACCGGCATGGGTGAGCTCCATATTAATATAATGCTTGAAAAGCTTAAACGGAAGTATGGCGTAGATGTTGTCATGAACGATCCCAAGGTGCCTTACAGAGAGACCATCAGGTCCAAGGTTGAAGTGGAAGGAAAGCACAAAAAACAATCTGGCGGGCGCGGCCAATATGGTCACGTGTGGATAAGGTTCGAGCCCAATCCGGAAGCAGATTTTGTCTTTGAAGAGGATATCTTTGGAGGTTCTGTCCCCAGACAATACTTTCCAGCAGTTGAAAAAGGCCTAAGGGAAGCGATGGTGGAAGGTGTTCTGGCCGGGTACCCGGCTTCAGGTATTAAAGCAACCCTGTATGACGGCTCATATCATAATGTTGACTCATCCGAACTTGCTTTTAAAATCGCAGCTTCACTGGCTTTTCGTAAAGGGGTCATGCTGGCCAAGCCGGTTCTGCTGGAGCCTATAATGATCGTTGAAGTAACAGTTCCAGAAAATTTCATGGGAGATATTATCAGTGACTTTAATACAAAAAGGGGACGTGTGCTTGGTACGGAGTCACAGGGGAGAGAGACCATTATAAAGGCTACCGTTCCGCTTTCGGAAATGTATCGCTATGCTATTGACCTGAAATCCATGACTCAGGGGCGGGGATTCTTTACAATGGAGTTTAGCAGTTACGAGGAAGTGCCGGGACGATTGGCCGAGGAAATCATTAAGAA
>DFAP01000068.1 GCA_002365855.1 Pelotomaculum sp. UBA3103
CAACTGCATAAGTCCTGATATAATAGTAAACGTATTTTGCATGGATTCCATTAGAAAAATCACTTATTTTATACACCCTTTGATGAAAATCAAATTTGCCAATTATATAATGAAATATTTCTCCAATATTTCCTTCGCCTGGAACAATAATAGCTTCACCATCAAATGAATAAGTATCAATTCTTTCAATATGTTTTGAACGAACAAAAAATGGATATCTCCCACTTTTTACTTTATCCTCATTGTTTCTTTTACCGGTATTAATTTTTGTTATAGCTCCAAGTTCAACTTCCACCCACTCCCCACTAAACCCCTCAAGCTTTCTTGTTCC
This sequence comes from Pelotomaculum sp. UBA3103, assembly GCA_002365855.1. Lineage (GTDB taxonomy): Bacteria > Bacillota > Desulfotomaculia > Desulfotomaculales > Pelotomaculaceae > UBA3103. Next base: position 332 of record DFAP01000068.1, read on the forward strand.
TGTGAGTAGCTCCTGCATTGCACCTTGCTTGATGTTTTTCTTTTTATCTATTAGCTTTTGAAGAGAGCTTATAAGCCCATCTATGTCAGATAGGGCGGTGGCTATAGCTTGTTGCTCAGGGAGTGGGGGTATTGGTATTTGTATTCTTGACAACACCTTACCATTAGTTAATGCTCTTGTTGTGTAAGTGCAGTTAGATACTATTTCACTTCTAACTGATTTAGTGGAAAAGCAATATTTCTTATAATGCAAATCAAGCCTTTTATCCAACGGCCTTGCTCTCAATACAAATCCACTAAATACTGTGTCTTTTACATCTTCGACGACAACAGAGCTAATACCAACCTCCTCTGGAGTTTCAGATGTACGTGTAAAGAAAACATCCCCTTTTAAAACCTCAAATAACTTTATTTCTTTAGGAGATAATGATACTTTCCCATGAATATCTTTAGATCTTATTTCAGTTTTCAGATATACATCATTATAATTTACAATTGGTGTTCCGTATCCAAAGGACTCTTTACTTTTATTTAGTCCGTTTTTAAATTTGAATAAATCCCCAAGAGGCAAAGAATCCCAATCATCTGGTATAACCCCAACCTCCGTCTGCTTGTACCCATTCTTTATTTCCATGAAAATCCCATCCTTCTTAGATGAGTTTTTACCCTGGCTTCGTAATCTGCAACTTCGTCTTCAATAAAAGGCAGCGGCTCCTCGTATCGATCCACAAGCTCAACAATCCGGTTGGCCAGGCGGTGAGAAATAGCGGAATAGATGGCATCAATGGCCTCCAGTATTGTCCGGCACCATTTCTTCTCCACAACAAGCTCTTTGATCTCCTCAAGGGTCAGTTTGTCATATTGGGCAAATACAAGCATTTCCAGGGCGGCTGCCGCATTTTTTATCTTCGTATTATATTTGCTTTCATCAGCCACTAGTTTCTCATATTGAAGTAATATTTCAAGCTCATCGGCTGATTCCGTCTCATTTTTGATCTCTTTAATCCGCTTTTGGAGGTCGCCTTTTGTAATATTCCCCTTGTTATTAATTACTTCGTTAAGCAGGCCCTCTTCGCCCCCGTGCTCTTCTTTCAACTCATCCATGAGGCGGATAACCTCGTCACGTGCATTTTCCATGCTAATGATTTTCCCTTTATCCCCAGAGAAGTAGTTTTCAATAATTAATGCTTTAGGGATAACTCTTCCATCAAAGGATTTCATCTTTCCGGTTACTGTGCCATCTTTTTTCTTAACCATTTCCCGTTCGATATCTTTGCTTGCTTCCCAGCCGTCAAAGGCAATGGCATATATATCGTCCTGCATGGTATCTTCCCAGTAAGACATGAGGCGCTGATATACATCGTACTGTTCAATTAAAGGTATGTTACTGTATTTGGCCAAGAGGTCATTGGCTATATCCTCTATGAAGATTTTAGGGTTATCTCCTTTTTTAATTTCATTGAGCCTTGTCCAGTTATTATCTTTCCATTCTTGAAAAGCTTCCTTGATTTTACTAGAGTAATTTGCAAATTCAGGGTTACTGTATATGGACTCGCGAACATCCTCTTTCTCTACCTTCAGCTTTAAATAACCATCCCGGGTAGAGTTTTCAAAAAGTTCTGCCTGAAGGTTCGGGAACACATTCCAAAAAGGTCCTAATCTCTCTATATCTTTTTGCGGTATCCCGCCAGACAGGTGAGCGGATATATCCTGCAGATCCTCTTCTTCACTGCTGTCAATGTATCGGGGTATATTCAAGTTGTAACCGTTGGCCTCTATCTCGCTGTAGGGGATCATTCTGGCGTACTTTGGGGTTTCAATGTAGTTATTAAAGCACTCTACAATTTTGTAGATATCCTGCTCCCGGAGCCTGTTTTTGTTCCCGTCTTTGATAAAGCCGCGGTTTGCATCGATCATAAACAAGCCCTGCCTGGCCTGTACGTTTTCTTTGTCTATGACGATGATGCAGGCAGGTATGCCTGTCCCGAAAAAAAGGTTGGGCGGAAGACCAATGATGCCTTTAATGATTTTTCTATTGATAATTTCTTTTCTGATGACAGCCTCTGCATTGCCTCGAAAGAGCACTCCGTGGGGAAGAATTATGGCGCCCTTTCCTTTTTGAGGTTTCAACGAATGAATAAAATGAATCAGCCAGGCATAATCGCCGTTCTTGGCTGGCGGTACGGCGCTATACCCAATAAAACGTTCATCGTTGCTGGTGTCCACACCGTTGCTCCAAGACTTGTAGGAAAACGGAGGATTGGCTACAGCAAAGTCAAACCGCTCAATGCTCTCGCCATTTTTAAATTTAGGGTTTGAGAGGGTGTTCGCATTAGCAATGATTCCCGTTGATTTGTTATGTAAAACCAGGTTCATCTTGGCGAGACCGGCCGTTGTGGTGTCGTATTCCTGTCCATAAATGGTAATTCCATGGGGAGCCTCATCTGCTGCGCGAATCAATAATGATCCGGAACCGCACGACGGGTCATACAAGGTCTGAGAAGCAACTGTCGCCCCGCTGATGCCGATAACCTTGGCCATGATCCTGGACACTTCAGCAGGGGTATAGAATTGCCCTTTACTTTTGCCGCTTTCAGAAGCGAAGTTTTTCATTAGGTATTCATAGGCATCGCCGATAATATCGTCGCCACCGGCACGATTCTTGCGAAAATCTAATGCTTCGTTTTGAAATATGGCAATCAGGTTGGTTAACCGATCAACCTTGTCTTTGCCACTGCCCAGCTTGCCGTCATCATCAAAATCAGCAACATCGATAATCCCGCTGAGCCCATTTGCCTCTGCCAGTTTACTGATGATCTTATTCATCTTGTCGCCGATATCGCTCTTGCCCTTGGCTTCAATCATATCATGGAAACTGCCGCCTTCAGGGATCTCAATTTCGGCAAAGCTGTCACCCATAAATCTGTCCGTGACATATTTTACGAACAGTAATGTTAAAACATAGTCTTTATATAAAGAAGCATCCATGCCGCCTCGAAGTTCGTCGCAACTATTCCATAATGAACTGTAAAGCTCGCTCTTTTTTACTGCCATATTAAAACCGCCTCTTTCAGGTGTTTATTTATACGAACGGATGCCTTCTATCAGTTCGTAACTTACGTTTCTTTTCTCACAAAAGTTAAAAATCAAAGCACGAGCCATGCGGTTCTTTTTATGAACTGCCTTGCTCCTTAACAACCGCGAACCGCTGCATTAATCTGTAGTTCTTCAAGGCGGCTTCATAGCAAATCTCACACCCATTTTTATAGACCTATTTGCCCAGAACTTATCTATCATTCAACAAATGTTGTCAAATTTCCTGCAATTTACCTAATTCCTCCTGTTTATTTGTGTTAATATATACTCTCTAAAAGATCAATTGAAGCTGGTATTTTAGGAACTTCTAGGGCGAGGTTGTTCCCTGGTATCGCCTATACCCAGAGCTAGTTTTTTCTCATAATATGTATTATCAGGCCACTTCCTTTAACTTTGCCAACAACCTTGTTACATCCTTAGTCTTTTCCCACTGGCCCTGGATAGTCCGGCTCTGCTGCGCCACCCAGGTCAGCGCTTGGCAGATATGATATGCATTGTCAGCATCTTTTGGTGCACCCGGAACTTGCTGTAATTTTTTCATGGGATATTGGTCAGGTTGCATCCTAACATTGCCCTGTAAAACTACGGCATCAAAACCGGTACGACAAATATGAAGTACTCTAGCAGCTTGATGATTACCCCACCGTTGGGCTACATCGTTATTTACCCAGGATATTAAATCTTCTTTATTCACTTTTTTGCTTAACATTGCTACAAGGTTCTGGCCTTCTTTCGGAAACCGTTCGAAATGCTCTTTAAGATAAGCAGCGACGTCACCAATAGTCAACGGCCACTGGTGAATCCGGCGAAATCGCTCCAATTCTTCCTGCAACATTCCATTACTGCAAACAAGTCGATACCACTCAATATAAAATTCAAGTGCGCTAGTTCTATCCACTGAATTAAAGCAGGTGAGACGCATACCCACCGGGTGCCCATCGCCCGGGTCCAAGTCATAATGGGGAAAGATTGCCCGAAAACGCATCTTTTCACCATAGGCGGAAAGGCACAGTTCGGTTTGTACTTGCCGAGGATCTATCTTAATATTCTCCAAGGCACCGGCTATAACCATTAGGATGTCGTAGTGCTGGACAAGTTCATACTGCTTGGAAACAATGGCCACCGGTACCGGCCCGGGAGAATTATTCTGAAAGCTTAAAATCGTATGATAATATTCATTTTCAATTTTATTTACAGCAAACGGTACCTTCTCAAAGTAAGGTATATGTTCTATTAATTGCGGCAGAGTGCCGATGTAAAGTTTTGTCTTCTGTCCATACCAAGATGTCTTTTCTTCATTATTCATCACTTCTGGCTCACCCCCATAATTTTTCTTTAATATACCATAATATGGCATAGCTTTTTATTATTATAGCAAATCAGATTGACAAGATATTGACAATTAAAAAGCATTTTGTATTTGAAGCCCTTTTTATCTTTAGAGGGGCTGAGTTTAGTCTTTGACTTGTACGAAAAGGGGAAATTAGTTTTATAAAGGTTACAACCGAGATAATGAAATACTTCACGCTGTAGAATCAGTTCTCCGCCTCAAAATTTGAACGGATAAGGCAATCATATTCGGGGGTATGAGATCGGGGCTAAGAAAGGCACAGGAAAGGCTGTTTAATTGTTCATGTTTGAAGCAATCAGGTCCCATATTCTTTATAGCTTCCGCTTCCAAATTAACATAATTCTGCCGTCGTTTCAATCATACTTCGTTTTAAATAGAAAAAACCCACACTCTAACTGAGTAGGGCTTACTAAGGAATATTGGGCGAAAATCCTCTTTCATGCAGCCGGCTTGGGATCGGTGAAGGTCTGCCCGGTTTTTGCGGTCCATAATTGGTGATACAGGGCTATGTATGAATCCACAACTACTTCGTCCGGCTCCACGTCAGCCAAAGTGGGTTTGTATTCATTAATCCACTCATATATATCGGGTGCCCATACAAGCATGTGTTCAAGTGGTACGTCAACTTCCTGACAGAATATTTCCAGGGCTGTTTGCACGGATTTAAGTGCAATCTTTTTTTCCGTGAGTTCAGCAATACATCGTTCAGTCAGGCCGGTGTTTAACGAAGCCTCACGGTCATCCTTGAAATCAAGAAGGTATATAGCCTTATTGTCAAAAATACACGGCATAAATGCCATAACTTTTAAACAAAACATCATGATGATGTATGACCTTTCTATGCTTATCCAGTCCATAGAAAAAGCCAGCGCTATTATCATACTTAACTCAAATCTATCCGCACAGGCTGGATCCATGATGCGGTAGTCGTATCTCGGGCAGGTTTGTTTTAAATGCTCCAACTCCCCCTTATCCCCCCTGGCGATTGCAGCCAGGGTGAGCTTGAAACGCTCTTCACCGGTCAGACGGTCATAGAGTTTGGATAAATTTTTTTTCAACGCAAAAATCTCCTTTCTTGTCTTTGAACATAGATAAATGTTCACAGAAAGCAGCATACATCGTATTAAGATATTTTTCATTAGGTGGGATACTCTCTTCCAGGTATTGTTTTAACCTCTGGTAAGCATCCCGGGTCTCTTCGTATGCAGAAATCACTTCTCCGGCTTTTACCCCAATTTCTGAACAAAACTTTTGAATGCTGCCATATACCCCTTCAATTCGGCTATTATCTCCTCACGTTGCCTAATAAGCGGTCCCGGCAGTTCTTCTAAAGCAGCAGCAAGTCCTATGCTTTCCAGTTCTTCATCGGTTGGTTCCCGTCCATCAACATCAAAAGGTATTTTCCCTCTCTGTCCCAGCCTTTTCCAAGCGTTATTTGCTCCCCTGGCATAATTCTCGACGGTGGCCGTGATATAGCGTATATACCACTTTGTACTTATCATTATGATTTGGAGGTCTTTTTCCGTTAAGAGCAGTTGAGTGAGGACCGACTTGGCAAGTAGTAAGATCCCTTCCATCTTTTCATCAAATTCAGCTTCTGGCAAGCTGTAGATTTTTTGTGGGCAGGTGTTCCACAGTCTTTTCAGTTCCTGCTGATCGCCCCGTATTTGAGCCGCAAGGGCGAGCTTTAAACGTTCGTCAGAGCTGAAAGTATCATAAAACTTGTCAAGCTTTTTCATGCTGTTGATCTTCTCCCTTTTAGAATCTGTTCCAATGCATTCAAACGACCTTCCAGGTCTGCCACTTCAACAGCCTTTAAGCCAATACCGCATAGATAACCGATACACCGGGCCTTCTCCAGTGTACCCGCCTCTTCCTTCGGTGCATTTCTTACAGCTTGTACCTGTTCTGAAATAATTACTAAGATGTCTTGCGCTGTTTTCATTTTGAACGGCATAGGTATTAGGGTTTGACCAGGGGTTGTACTTTTACCAGCGCGCCGCATACGTCGATATTCTCTTTGATAAGCTCGGCTTTTTTCTGGGTCCTTGTAAGGCATATAACCACCTCGTATTGATTAACTATCTCACCAGCTACTTTAGAACGATTTGCCTATTTTGAATCACACCTCAAAAACGCTGCCGACACCAGCCCACCCGCAAAGGTGTAATCTTGCACGTTCA
>DFAP01000046.1 GCA_002365855.1 Pelotomaculum sp. UBA3103
GCCCATGCCGGGCGCACAATAAAGGGCCGAAATCATATAGATAACGGCCCTTCTTTCTTATACCTTAGCAGATAATTTTTTTTCTAACGAGCAAGAAGCGCCGCTGCTGTCTGATATCGGGGGCCTGATGTCGCGGAAGCGTTTAGCTTTCAATTCATATACCGGCAGTGTTCCAGGAGGCACTACTTCCACATCCATATTTATCATAAAGGACAGCTGCAATTCCTGAGCCACCTTTTTGCGGACATAATCCCACAGTCCCGAATCAATATTAATTTGCGGCTCTACCCTTACTGTTACCTTATCCATACCGTTACTATTTTTCGATGCTATATACTCATAATTGTCGGAGCATTCCGGTATTCCCCGTATCACGTTTTCAATTCCCGCGACGGATACGCACACACCCCGCACTTTTATGATATCTCCTACCCGTCCCATAAAGCCTTTCATGACACTTAGTGTCCTGCCGCAGGCACATGTAGTGCCTGCATCTATACCCCTGACGATGTCACCAGTTTCGAACCTGATACAGGGATGAGTTTTACCCACTAAATCAGTAACCACCAGTTTTCCGGATTGTCCCGGCTGGACCGGTTCGTCAGTGTCAGGGTCCAATACCTCGCAATAAGCGAGATCATCGTTCATATGTCCTATTTCTTCTTCACACATCCAGGCAAGATAGTGTGTTTCTTGAGTTCCGCAGTAATCAAATATTTTACTTCCCCATGCTTCTTCCAGCCTCAAACCGGTATTTGGAATGGACATTGAACCGGGTTCGCCGGCGGTTAATATTTTCTTTATTCCCAGGGTCCGGGTATCAATGCCATTTTCCTCGGCAACTTTGGCCAGGTGCAACAGGTATGTTGGCGTACCCATTAAAACCGTTACACCCAATTTTTTGATCATTCTAAGCCGCAGCAAGCTGTTCCAGATACCGCCTGGTATCACAAGGGATCCGATTAAATGCTCACAACAGTCATAAGCAGCGGCAAGCCCCAAAAAGGGTGTAAAACCAAAAGCAGCGTGAACAACATCTTCCTTCCTTATACCAGCCGCCCAAACACATCGGACTGCACCCTCGCAATAAACTCCAAAATAATCTTCTTCATTAAATGGAATAATAACAGGTTCACCAGTGGTTCCCGATGTCATGCCTATGCGAATAAATGGCCCGCGGCCGGGGATACTCATTATCCCATAGGGAGGATTTTTTTCCTGGCTTAATCTGATTTCTTCTTTTGTTAAAAGAGGTAAGCGCCTTATATCTTCAAGTGTCCTTAATTGCCCCGGACAAAAACCATTTTGCTCCCATTTCTCGCGATAAAAAGGGCTTTTCTCCCAAAGATAATTTATTTGTTCACGCAATCTGGCTAATTGGATTTTTTTCATCTCTCTGTGCGGCATGGTTTCAGCCGGAGACCAGTACTTATAATTGACATCGGTAGTCTGCCGAACCCCAGTCATTAACATATTAACATCTCCCTTTTTCTTATTGGACTATTTTTGCCAGGAATTATATTCAATGCCGACATGATGGTGTTACCATCACCATTATTCTCCAAAGCATATTCATCCATGGCTCAGCTAGTCAAATAGAGAGTTCATAATACGATACATCATTAGTGTTAGCCGCTTATTATATTAATCCACCACCACCATGATTTAACTTCATAAGGTGAAGATATCATCCGATCGTTTATTCTTGTTTTTATCTTACCACCCGTAAATAAATAAAGTGAAATATGCGTTTGCGATTGCATTTATAAGCCCTGCCTATAAATAGCTAGGAATGATGTAATTTCCTGATACTAAACCTCAAATATCATACTTTTAATTATTTAAAGCATATCAATGACTTTATGTAATATAAAGTAAAACTCATTTTACCCGAATAGCCGCACATTGCGATTGCAATAAACTGAATGTTGTACTATATATAAATGGCAAAAATGGTTGAAACTCGTGAGTTTCAACCATTTTCCCTTTTCTGAAGAATATTCTTTTATTTATACTTGCTAACCTGGGTTTAAATGAACATTTATTTATAACTGTTCTCTTTGTTGCTTACAGGAAGTACACGGTTTATAAAAACGCCCTTAGCCCTTGCCACATTTTTAAGATCTCCGGACATAATAATGCACTCAGTAAGGACTATGGTGTTGCCCTGGTGAATTATCAATCCTTCGGCGGTCAGTTTATCACCAGTTTTGGGCTGGCTCATGTAATTGACTGTTAGCTCTACGGTTATTGGATGAAGGCCCGCGGTGCGCATAGCCATACCCATACAATTGTCAGCCAGGGTCGCTAAGACCCCACCGTGAACACCACCGTAATAATTCGTGCATTTCTCATCTATTACTAAACTGAGCCGGCAATAGTTTTTTTTCATTCTGTCGATCTTGATGCCGATTAGATTAGCAAAAGGGCTTAGAGATAATTCTCCCGCAATAGCAGCTGTTCCGGAACCTTCCACTGCTTCTTCGATCCGTTTCACAGGCCCAGTCCCCTTATGTTGGATTCATATAATCATTTAATCCGGGGTTACCCAGTACAAGTTGTTACGGTACGGACTCTGCAGTTTTTTATAGTACTGCCTTTTATTGAGAAACTCTTGTTTTTTACCATTCAGAAAAGCGTCAAAGTGGCGTCTCCTACCTTCCTCGCTAAAACGGTGATCGCTTTTAGGGTAAAAGACCAGCCTCGCTTTTTCTCCCTCTACCTTGATTTCGCCCCTGGTGCCGCAGAAAGGACAAATTATGTTTTTACCTTCATATTTAAGAATATTACTCCAACAGACCGGACACTCGTTTGCTTTAGCAGTCCGCTCATAGCCCGGGTCAAAGAGTGCCCGGCCTAACTGCCGGGCCCTTTTCAAGTTATCGGGACTCTCTATAACTTCACCAGGGTGTGCCCCCAGAAAGACCGCGCTATCAACCATGTTCAGGTTTAAAAACCTGGCTGTGAGGTTTAAAGCGGGCTCGGTATAACCTTCCCAGCCGGGTGCTCCATAAGTTGTTAAAGTTACGCAAGGCTTGCCGGAAAATTGTTCATATTTATTACCTATTGAGACAAATCTGTCTTGCAGCTTTTTAATACAGCTGTGAGGTCCTAAAATGTAGCAAGGGGCAGCTATAACTACCGCATCTGAGACGCAAATCTTATCCAGCAGGAAATTAAGGTCGTCTTCAATAACGCAAGGAACCTCTTTGGGCAAACAGGTGTAACAAGCCCTGCACCCTTTGATATCTAAATTTGTCAGCCTGATCATTTCCATTTTATTGTTTGAACCAGCCGCGTCCATGATCACCCTAGTTAATATTTCACAGTTTCCCAGTATTCTTGGTGAGGCTACGATCCCTAAAATTCGCTTCAAGTGACATACCTCCACTCAAATGATCAGAATCCTGATTTAGACGAGTTCATAAAACGCCCTTCCCTGGTTTTCAACTTTCCTGACCTTACCAATATGCCGGAAGTATTCCAGGTGAGTAACAGCTTCCCCTACGGCAAATACTTTTTGAGCCGGGGGGAAATGTCCCCAGTTTTTACAAGTAATATCCCAGGTCATTTTGCCGGCAATCTGATAAGCGTCCCTAAGGCCGGTTCCTAAAATGTCTAAAACTTCGTTAAGCCTGTGTTCATGATGGTGTTTCAACTCATAAATTCTTTTATGAATATTATCAATAAATCGCCTGTGGCCTGGTAATACAAGGTTTATATCCATCTGATCAATTTTATCGAGACTGTGCAAATAATGTCCCAAGGGGTCTCCAATTCTTTTTTCAAAAGTAATATTGGGGGTGATGTCATCCAGAACATGGTCACCGGAAACCAAGATTTTGTTTTCAGGTTCATAAAGACATATATGTCCCGGTGTGTGACCGGGAGTTTCCACGCAGGTAAAATGGTAATCACCAACCTCGATCACATCATTTTCCTTGAGGATGGCGAAAACCTGTTGTATGCCCGGGTTGTACCTTCTGCCGGGATGTGCCCGCATAGCATCGGGAAGATCTTCCAGGGGGAAACCGTAAAAACCAAGCATTACTCCTATATCCGACCAGTAGTTGGTTGTCCCCGTCGCATTTACAAGTTCTGCGTCTATTTCGCCACAATACAACGTAGACTTTTCCGTGGCTACAGCCGCGGTCAGACCACTGTGATCGGCATGCACGTGGGTGAGTAAAATATCCGTTTTTTCTAAATTAACATCCAGTCGGGCAAGCCCGGCAAACAACGCTCTTTTACTTTCCTCCCGGTTCCATCCGGTATCAATAAGCAAATTTCGCTCCCGGCCTTTGACCAGATAGGAATTCGTAGCCTTGAGAGGACTCCTGGGCAGGGGGACTTCTATCCTGTAAATATCAGGCATTACTTCTATAATCACCTTTAAGACACTCCCAACTCAAACGTATTCTTCAATAACCATATAAACAATTCCGACCGAATAAGGCGCGTCTGCTGAAAGCCAGTGAGTCTGTGATTGCTCTAAGTTTTTAGAGTTATTTTTGTTTTATCTTACCATCCGTCAAGAACAAAGTGTAATACCTGTTTACGATTGTATTAATAAGTTCTACCTATCAATTTCTTTATTATGATCATTAAATCACAAGAAATAAAAAATTATATCGAACTATTGTCAATGGTTTTAAGAAAGATTTTATTATGGAAATAAAAGCACCCTGATATTCGTACACATTAACAAATTTGACTTAGGCTAATACCTATCCAGTCAGAGATAAACATAACCGTATTAAATTCAAACTTCCAAGCATACTAACGACAGGAGGGATGGTAAATGAAAATAGAAAAAGTAAAAAAGAACGCTCAGGGTGACATCACCGACGTCATGATCAATGGCAGCGTGTACGGCATCAACGACGCTATTTCCCTGGCTAGGGACGGTAAAATTGAAGGGGTCAACGTGTCTAAAGCAAGAAGTGGCAGAGAGTTCCTGCGAAGCAACCCTGACGACAGCGAGACCAACAACCTGGACAACCTGCCTACCTTTTAACTGAAACCGGGGACATTCATAAGTTGGGGACATCCTTCTTAAAGGCGTGTCCCCTTTCCTTTTCTATTTGTTAAATGACCATATTTTTGATAAGATAAAGAGGTGGTTATATTTGCCTGTGATACCAGCTGCAGGCGGAGTTAAGTTGGTTTCTTTAAAGAATAGATAAAAATATTTATGGGGGTGTAGATTTTGGCTCAAATATCCGGAAAAGAAGCTGTGCAGATGTTGATTGACGGTAACAAGAGATTCACGACAGGCAAATTAGCAGTTAAAGATGTAGGAAGCGGCAGGCGTGAGGAACTGGCAACCAAAGGGCAAAAACCCTTCGCCGTGGTAATCACCTGCTCTGACTCCCGTGTTCCACCGGAAATTTTATTTGACCAGGCGCTTGGTGACCTCTTTGTAGTGCGCACCGCCGGCAATATCGTCGACCCGATAGCGGTCGGTAGCGTGGAGTATGCTGTTGAACACCTCAACACACCGCTGGTAGTCGTGCTCGGGCATGAAAAATGCGGCGCGGTTATAGCAACCGTTGACGGTGGGGATGCCCCGGCCCCGGGAAGCATCGGCTCAATCGTCGAAAAGATTAAGCCTTCAGTTCAAAAAGCGATGGCAGCGGGCGCTGAAGGTACTGAACTATATGAAATATCATGCAATGAAAACATAAAAGCTACCATCGCAGAGATAGAGAAAAGCCATATTATCGAACATTTTGTTAAAGATGGTAAATTAACGGTTACAGGAGCCAAATATTTTTTGGGTTCCGGTGAAGTTGAGTTCGATCCCGCTTAGTATCAAACAAAACAGGGAGAAACAGACAGGAGCAAGGGGATGTCCCTTGCTTCTGTCTGCTTCTCCCTTTGCTTTCTGCTTTATGTAACCAGCCTAAGGCCGCTTTTTGTCTGCCACAGCTTTAGAAATGCCGATACCAGGTGAGGGTCAAACTGAGTTCCCGACTGCCTTAACAACTCTGCTATCGCCTGGGAGTGAGGCATTCCCTTGCGATAGGGCCGGTCGTTGGTCATGGCGTCATATGCGTCCACTATAGCCAAAATCCGGCATTCCAGAGGAATTTCCTCACCCTCAATGCCCAGAGGATAACCCATCCCGTTCCACCACTCGTGACGCTTCAGGATCCAGTCCGCGATAGGAATCAGATCAGGCACAGACTGGGCGATGCGATAACCAAGCCCGCAGTGCCGTTTCATTTCAACCATTTCATCATCCACGCTGAGGGAACCCTGCTTAAACAGGATCTTATCCGGAATGCCCACCTTGCCGATGTCATGGAACTGCGCCAGGAGGCGAAGATCGTTCATCCTGTGTTCTGGCAGGTTAACAGCCTTGGCCAGTTCCACGACCAGTTCCTGCACACGGTCGCCGTGACCTTCAGTAATGTGGTCCCTAGTCTCCAGCATCTTCATGAGGCTGGTGACAATGGTGCTCCGGGCGCTCTGGCCGCTGTGAAGTTTTTCCCGGTACATATTGTTGTCCGCTTCCTTGAACAGGTCCATCAGGCTGTACGAAGAACTGTCCCTCACAGCAAACCCGAGAGACATGCTCAGCGGGATATCAGGGCCATTCATATTGTACTCCCCGGTCGCTTCGCGTATACTCCTGCAAGCTTTTTCAGCAACAGCCTTTTCCGTCTTTCTCAAAAGCACGGCAAATTCATCCCCGCCCACCCGGGCCACTACGCCGTCAGTTTGAAACGGCTTTTTCAGCACATTGGCGGCAGCCTCTAGGAGTTTATCCCCGGCCTTGTGCCCCAGGGTGTCATTTACCAGCTTGAGCCCGTCCACATCACATACGATGATGCTGACAGGGTCGTGCTCCCCTCCCTCCAGGCGCTTCATTTCATCTTCGAAGTAGGCGCGGTTGGCAAGCTTGGTCAGTGGGTCGTGCGTGCTCAGGTATTTGAGCTTTTTCTCCATTTCTTTGCGGTCGGTGATATCTCGAAAAGATTCAATCGCTCCAACCAGGTTGCCCCGGCTGTCAAAAAGCGTAGAGGCCGTGGACCAAAGATAGGCCCCTTTTCCACTGTACAGGCACGGGGCGAAAATTTCCTTGATGTGCAGCGTTGGTATGGCCTGAGGTAAATTTTTAGAGGACGCAGAATCATCATGACTCGTCAGCACTGAATCGATCAGCATAGGTTTTGCCAATCCGTAAAAAGGAAACGCGTATTCGCTGTTGCCTTTTCCGATAATATTATTTTTGGGGACCCCGGTCATTTCCTCAATGGCGCGGTTCCAGGCGATAACCTTCTTTTCCCTGTCGATGACGAAAGTGGCATCAGGGAGAAACTCGATTATATCCATTACCTGGTGATAAGCAGTCTGCAGCCTTTCCTCAACTCGCTTTAAAAACTTTTCCGTCTGCTTGCGATCTGTTATGTCACGTGCGATACACTCTACAGCAACCAGGCTTCCCGTCAAATCGAAGATGGGTACGCTCTGCAGCTCAATCCAGATCATCTTTTCATCCTTACGGACCCACCTCAGGGCCACTGCTTCATTGAACAAGCCAGAGGACTGGTTCATAGTCTTAAAAAGGGGGCGGTCTTCAGGATGGATCAGATTGGTGTACAAATCTGGATCGGCGTAAAATTCATCAGGTGTATAGCCGGTAATGACTATAGACGCAGAGCTCACGTATTCGAAAAGGGGAGTTGGCGCCAGGCGGTAGCGGTAGATCAGATCCTGCGCGTTTTCAGCAAACATCCTAAAGCGCTCTTCGCTCTTGACCAGAACTTTTTTCTCTTTTTGAAAATAAACGATCAGCAGCCCTACTGACACTGTCAGCATCAGCACCAGGGTGACAGCATGGCTCCAGTAAGCATTCCTGCCGGCAGTGTTTAAAAAGGCAACAAACGCCGCGTGGATTCCCCATAAAACAAACGCAATACCTGCGATATGCTTTCCAGCTGCACCGGTGGTTTCCCTCAGGAGCCGGAGCTCCATCCCTGCCAGGGCAAAAATGGCCGCACAAAGGGCAAATTTGATATAAGCGGGCCAGGTAAACGGCAGGTTCATAAAGCTGGTGGCAGTAACCAGGACAACGCCCAAAGCGATTCCGTAAAGTCTCCATTTGGGTTTAATGCGATTAGTGAATTCGCAGATACCCCATAAAAAAAGCAGGCCGCTGGCATAAATAAAAAGGTGGCTTCCAACATTCAGCGCCGTGGGCAAAAACCCCGCCTGGACAGCCATGGATACGGATAATCCCAGGGCATAAACGGCCCATCCGGCAGACCAGGCGACAATATGCTTCTGATTTTCCAGCTTATAGAAGTAGAAGTACAAGATCGCCAATATCAGAGAAACTGATATATTCATTACATAACAATACATAGTCAACGACATGGTATCAATTTCCTTTCTCTCTATTTGGCAGTGGTAAAAAATAACTCCCCGGTGCTACCAGGGAGTCTCGCTTACAACTCTACGGTAGCCCGGCTGTCTCTGTTTAACAAGACCCGTGGCTTTGCGTCCCTACTTCACAATAGGTTTGCCTTTATCGTACTAATGTTAATTTATAAAAATAACTATTCCTTAATACATCGGCAGTTTACCTCGATTGACACAGTCACAATTTTTAAACAGGACTATTGTCCCATACGTTTCAGAAAGATGCTGAAGCGCTGAATTCACTTGAGCGAAGCCTTGCGCTCACACCCTCCTTATACATAATCTATCACAGGCAATCCCGGATAACATCCTACGTTGGTATAGAATTTTATCACATTATTTAGTATATCAACTGCTACACTTTGGTATAGTATATTTTTCTAAAAAAAGAACGCCTCTTTAAGAGGCATCCCTCAGCTCAAGATATTCATACCCCAACTTGGTCAGGCTGCACATCTTGCTTTTACCTTCTGTCGCTACATCCACCAGGCCCAGCGCGTAAAGCTGCATAATGACATGGTCAAGCACGGCTCTTTTGACTTTGGCAGTCAGAGACAGTTCTTCCTTATTCATAGGTCCTCCGTCTTCAAGAGTCCTGACCACTCTTTCTGCTTCTTCCGGCAGGCGGTTATGTACACCGCTGAAGTATTCAACTAGAGTAGATGTCATGAAAAAATCCGGCCTCCTCTTAGAACTTTTTGAATTGGTATTATTATTGACATATAACCAGTTAAATAAACCTGCCCAAAAGGGCAGGTTTAAATTTTTTTT
>DFAP01000096.1 GCA_002365855.1 Pelotomaculum sp. UBA3103
ACTATTCTGACATATAGGGTACCGTGGACGTGTTTCCACGAACGAGCAAAATGTGAAAATTAGCTGTGGACGTATTTACACGAACGGATAAATGTAAATTTACACCTAAGACATCAAAACGAGGGCTTGGAGCCAGGCGGACGGAGTATTTTAAAATCTGAGATAGGTGCTGAAGAAAAAGAAAAATTCTATTCGCTTGACGCCGAAAGGATTGTACGCGATTGGCAATGGCACAAATTACGTAGGGGTAGTGGTTATGGGATTAGAAAGAACATTGTATAAAGCAATACAAGCTACGAATATCGTGGCCCGAGGTGTAAATATTCGCGTTGGATATGCTTTTGAATCTAAAAAGGCTTACAGCTGCATCAAGATTGTAATTTTAACTCTAATTCTATTAGCTTTAAAACCGATGTTGCGATCTATGGGGAGTATTTAAGCCACTTTCATAGCACATCTAAAAAAACAAACAAAAAAATTAAATGCTATTGCTCCTGGCAGTTTGTCATGGTATAATCACACCGACCAGTAACTTGATTTGATGTAATAAGTTTCAATAAAAAAATATAAATAAAAAATAAAATATAACTCCTTTTGCTTAATTCCTTCTTTATAAGCAGGGGAACCAACTTTTTTCAGGGGTGAATCCAATTTGAGTCGTAAGACGTCCAGGTCCGGGCATTTCTTCAGGGTTTAAAATGCCTTTGCTGATGTCCTGGTAAGATGTTTAACGACTGAATTGGGTAGGTTACTCTCGACACTATCCGAAAGTTAACTTCGTAAGCGTTGAATGAAGAATAACAAAAGCTCTAGCTTTGTTATTATCGCACTTAAACCCCCGGATTTTTCCGGGAGTTTTTTGTTTATTATGCTGTCCTAAATATCTTTTAAATGTCATTGAGAAATGGATATTCAGCGGGGTGACTGGCACTTGGAACTGGGCAATGTCTCACAGAATCAATGATGTAAAAGCCCTGTTAAGGGAGTTTGATAATAATGATGAAAAAAGCTCATGTTGGTGAAGTAGACTACTTGCGCGTTTTCGGCTTAACTGCGATAGTATATATTCATGCTTTCGGTTTCTTTTTAGCAATGTCTGATGCAAATACATACAGTCATATCTTTAAGGAGCTAAGCATTTTCCTGCTTCGTTTTGGACGATATGTCTTTATATTTATCACTGGTTTAGTTCTCTTTTACAGTTATAACGCCTGCAAGTTCAACACACTCCATTTTTATAAACGTCGCTTCAAAAACCTGGTTATACCCTACGCTGTATGGACAGCCGTTTACTTACTCATCAAGCGCTGGTCGAACATGATCAGTTGGCCTGACTTGGCCGGGTTCAGCACTCTGTGGTTGCAAAACTTAATCAACGGTAACGCTTTCATCCACCTTTATTATATTCTAGTTACAATCCAGTTTTTTCTTCTTTTCCCTCTCCTGATCTTAATTTTCAAACCAAGAAAGCCTCTCCTCTGGGCTAAAATCATCCTTATCGGCGGATTTTTACTTTCTGCCTCTTATTACTATCTTATTGAGATCCAGGGCGCCAATGTAACCAATCTGGTTGCCGGTACACGGTGGGAAGCAATTACCGGCTTTTTTATGCAATACAAGGACCGTTTGGTTTTTTCCTATTTGGCCTTTTACTTCCTTGGAGGACTGGCCGGGATCTATCTGAAAGATTGGCAGAAATGGCTTGCCGGGCACCGGAATTTAATTTTCGCTGGTTTGATTTTAAGTGTGGGGCTTGTTATTGGCGAATACTTTTACTTTTACCACCACTTGGGTCAGAGATGGGGATTGGCTGTCAGCGTCTTCAAGCCGAGTATTTACCTGTATAGTCTTGCGGTTATCGTTTTCCTGTCTTGGTTGTCCTTAGTCCTGGAGCGTCGGGGGTTTATGCGATCACTAATCACTAACCTTTCGGCTAATTCACTGGGAATATATCTGATTCATCCGGCCGTTTTATTTATTTTTCACAGCTTTCTATGGGGGAAACTGACACTTCTCGGCCCTTTTGTGTATATTATTGATACGGCGGCTGCGATTGCCGTTTCCTGTCTTATCAGTCAGCTTTTAGGTGGAAATCAATATACACGCTTTATTGTTGGCGAAAACGGCAACTTACGCAGAAGAAATATAAAAACTACACTTGTTCACAATTCCCGAAAGGCATTATTTCCTAACTAAGCTCTAACTAGCAGGGCAAGTAGGCAAGCAGAGTAGGCAAGTAGGGACGGCTCTTGCTTGCCAGTTAAAATACCCTGTCATATATATGTTTAACGCGCGGCACAAAGATGTTCTAATCTTCTTTAGTATCCGTTGTTTTATTTAAAAGTAGTCTGAATTTCTTCGAGCCATAGTTCACGATCTGGTACATACTCTTTACAATCTTCTCTGCCGCACTCCAAACCTAACCCACAGGAGAAATCTGCCGGCAATGTGTTAATACTAGCAATTAATTTTACACATGGCGCATTATTTTGCAAACAAGCTTTCAATTCTTCTTTGTTATTAACTAACAAAACAAATCCCTCTTTCCATAATTCCGCTTTCTTTCTCCGCTAATCTTCATAAGGAGTAACATGGTGGAGTGGAGCTATATGACTCTTTTCTCCGATTACTGTCTTGCAGGCTCCCATGTAACTTACTGCTTCAAGTCTTTTTGCTCCTTTCAAATATATCACTTTTAGATAAAGTATTTAAACATCTTTTTTCATGAAATTTTATATATTGGCAGCGGGCAATCATATTATGGCGTTAATAGATATGATTTTGTATTGTATTTTTCCAGTTGGCGTATCCAATTCCACAATATCACTGGGTTTTTTTAACAGTATAGCTTTACCTAATGGTGAAATAATTGAAACATCTCAAAATTCAACACCCTTTTCTAATGCACTTACTAGTAGTCTGTTAACTCT
>DFAP01000051.1:0-4323 GCA_002365855.1 Pelotomaculum sp. UBA3103
CTACTTCTTCGGGATGGAAGGCTTCGTAAGTCTTGGGATCTTTTTGCACTCCATCAGCATGTATACCGGATTCATGGGCAAACATATTTGAGCCCACGATGGCTTTCCACTTGGGAAGTTCCCTGCCCGAAGCGCGCGAAACGTATTCCGCCAATTCCAGGAACATCTCTGTTTTAAAATTCAGGTCGATATTATACAGGTGCTTTAAAGCCATAACCACTTCTTCCAGAGCAGCGTTTCCCGCCCTCTCGCCAAGGCCCATAACAGTGACACCAATGTAGTTTGCGCCAGCCTTTACTCCTGCCAGGGCGTTTGCTGTCGCCATGCCAAAGTCGTTGTGGGTGTGCATCTCTATGTCGATCCCGACAGAATCCCTGATCAGCTTGATCTGCTCGTAAATCTTGAACGGCTCCATAATCCCGACAGTATCGCAGTAGCGGAGCCGGTCGGCCCCCGCCTCCCGGGCCGCCTTGGCAAAAGCAATTAAGAAATCAAGATCACTCCTGGAAGCGTCTTCAGCGTTGACGGAGATCTTCATCCCTTCTTTCTTAGCAAAACAGGTGGCTTTGACCATCTGCTCCAGGATCCATTCCCTGGATGTCTTCAACTTGTGTTTGATATGGATATCAGAGGTGGAGATGGAAATAGCCACTGCGTCAACCCCGCAGCTCAGAGAAGCTTCTATGTCCTCTATAACAGGACGGTTCCAGCCCATAATGCTCGCCTTCAAACCGGCACGGCAGATGGCGGTAATAGCTTCCTTTTCATCCCCGCCCATAACCGGTATTCCAGCCTCTATCTGGTGAACACCCATTTCGTCAAGAAGCCTTGCGATCCTGACCTTTTCCCTATTGGCAAAAACGACCCCGGCCGTTTGTTCCCCATCCCTTAAGGTTGTGTCTACAATCACGATATTTTTATTCATCATACTTACTCACTCCTTAGTTGAACGGCTTCTCCCGGAAGATGTTCAACATATGAATAAACCGGTTTAGCCCGACATTTCTTATTAGCATAGTATCATATAAAACCAAATGCTGAAAGACAGAAACCAGGGTGAGGCTTCCCCCAGATACTGGATGCTTTGTTCTTCGGAGCCTCTGGTTTATTCCGGTGAATAACAGTATTCAACGCCTGTTTGGAAATAACCATAAAAAAAGGAGGGCCCTGCCGGGCCCCTCACCTAAAGTTTTTTCTTCAACAGCCTGTTAACAAGCTCGGGATTAGCCTTTCCTTTGGTTAACTTCATGACCTGACCGACCAGGAAACCCAGGGCGCGTTCCTTCCCGGCCCGGTAGTCCTCAACCGATCTGGGATTCCCGGACAGGATTTGATCTACTACCGCTTCTATAGCGCTTTCGTCGCTGATCTGTACCAGTCCTTTTTCCTTGACGATAACCTCGGCGTCCTTACCGGAAGAGAACATCTCCTCAAATACAGACTTGGCTATTTTCCCGCTGATGGTACCCTTGTCAATGAGCAGCAGCAGGGAGGCGAGCTGGGCCGGCTTTACCCTGCATTCTGTAATCTCCATGGCGCCTGCGTTAAGCAGCCTGGAGAGGTCGCCCATTACCCAGTTGCTCACCGTTTTGGCGTTAGGGCAGGCCGCTACACAGGCCTCAAAATAATCTGCCAGCTCCTTGGTATTGGTCAGCACAGCAGCATCATAATCAGGCAGGTCGTATTCTTTCACATAACGCTCCCTGCGCGCGTCCGGCAGCTCCGGCAGTGAATTACGGATATCTTCTACCCATTCCTTATCAATCACCAGGGGAACCAGGTCCGGCTCAGGTAAGTAGCGGTAGTCATGGGCATGCTCCTTGCTTCGCATGGATAGGGTAACACCCTTGCCTTCGTCCCAGGTCCTGGTTTCCTGGACGATCCGGCCGCCTTCTTCCAATACGTCAGCCTGGCGCTCGACCTCGTAGGACAGGGCTTTGAACAGCGCTTTAAAAGAATTCAGGTTTTTTATTTCCGTCTTGGTCCCAAATGTATCGCTTCCCACCGGCCTGATGGAAATATTGGCATCGCAGCGGAGGCTGCCTTCTTCCATCTTGCAGTCGGAAACACCAGTATACTGGATTATCGCTTTGAGTTTTTCAATGTACCGGCGGGCCTCCTCCGGTGAGCGCAAGTCCGGTTCGGATACAATTTCGATCAGCGGCACACCTGCCCGGTTGTAGTCCACAAGGGAATAGGGGGTGGTTGTAATAGTTCCCTGGTGCACCAGCTTGCCGGTGTCTTCTTCCATGTGCAGCCTGGTGATGCCAATTCTTTTTTCCCCGTCGTCCGTTTGGATATCTAGATAGCCGTGCTCGGCGATTGGCAGGTCATATTGTGAAATCTGGTAGTTTTTAGGCATATCGGGATAATAATAATTTTTCCGGTCAAACTTGGAAAAACCGGCTACCTGGCAGTTCAAAGCCAGAGCAGCGCGGATGGCATACTCAACAACTTTTTTGTTGACAACCGGAAGAACCCCGGGCAGTCCCAGGCAGACGGGGCAGACATGCGTATTGGGTTCACCACCGAACTCGGTGGTGGAGTCGCAAAATATTTTCGTCCTGGTCCTGAGCTCTATATGGACCTCCAGGCCTATTACCGTTTCATACTGGGCCAAAGCAAAACCCTCCTAAATCAGTCGTCGGACCGTTTACATACTATATATTTGGTAAGTTTTTATGATAATCTGTATTCATTTCATAAGTATAAGCCGCCCGGAGCAGGGTCCCCTCGTCAAAGTGATTGCCCATTAACTGCAGGCCTACCGGCATACCCCGGGCAAAGCCACAGGGAACTGACATGGAAGGGATCCCGGCCAGATTGATAGAGATGGTGCAGACATCAGAAAGGTACATCTGCAGCGGGTCTTCTGTCTTTTCACCGATGCGGAAGGCCACTGTAGGCGAAACCGGTGACATGAGCAAATCATATTTTTCAAAGGCGCGGTCAAAATCACTCTTGATCAATGTCCGCACTTTCAATGCCTTCAGGTAGTACGCGTCGTAATAACCAGCCGAGAGGGCGTAGGTTCCAAGCATAATCCGCCTCTTGACCTCAGGGCCGAAACCAAGGCTGCGGGTCCTCATAAACATATCGATAATATCTTCCGCCTGCTCCGATCTGAATCCGTAACGGACCCCGTCATAACGAGCCAGGTTGGAGCTGGCCTCGGCAGGCGCGATCAGATAGTAAGTCGACAGGGCATATTCACTGTGGGGCAGGGTAGTATACTCAACGGATGCGCCAAGGGATTCCATCAGGGCCATGGCCCTCTCAATGACCTCGCGCACCTCCTGGTCAATTCCTTCAGCCATGTATTCTTCGGGTACCCCGATCTTCATTCCCCGCACATCATCCACTAAAAACGTGGTGTAATCCGGAACTTTAAATTTGACAGACGTCGAGTCCAAAGGATCGTGGCCACACATGACATTCAGCATAAGAGCGCAATCAGTGACGTCCCTGGTAAATGGACCGATCTGATCTAGGGACGAGGCAAAAGCAATCAGGCCGTAGCGGGAGACCGCACCGTAGGTAGGCTTCATGCCGACCACCCCGCAGAATGAGGCGGGCAAGCGGATAGAGCCCCCCGTGTCGGAGCCGATGGAACAAACAGCCTCGCCTGAGGAGACGGCCGCTGCAGAGCCACCACTAGAACCGCCCGGAACACGTTCCGTGTCCCAGGGGTTGCGTGTAGTAAAGAAAGCTGAGTTTTCAGTGGAAGAACCCATGGCAAACTCATCCATATTGGCCTTGCCAAGCATGCACGACCCGGCTGCCTCAAACCTTTTTACCACCGTGGCGCTGTACGGAGGTATAAAATTGGCCAGCATCTTAGACCCGGCCGTGGTCAGAATGCCGTCTGTGCAGAGGTTATCCTTGATAGCTATGGGTATACCGGTCAGGGGTAAAATCTTCTCACCGTCCCGGATCAGCCTGTCCGCCGCACGGGCACGTTCAAGGGCGTTTTCCTTCGTCAGGGTAATATATGCCCTGACCTTGTCCTCAACTGATTCAATTCTATCGAAGACGGATGCATTCAGCTCCTCCGCCGATAACTCTTTTCTAACCAGCAGATCATGCAGTTCATGAGCCGTTTGATGAAACAGTGGCAATAAGTTCGCCTCCCCAAATTTTCAAGAAAAATACGTTGATATACAATATGTAAAAAGGGTTACTACCTTAGACGATTTTAGGCACTTTGAAAAAGTTCTCTTCCCGATCCGGGCAATTTGCCAGCGCTTCGTCGCGGGATATATGCTGGCCAACCCAGTCCTCCCGGAAAACATTTTTCAGAGGCAGCACATGGGCGGTTGGTTC
>DFAP01000051.1:4648-4958 GCA_002365855.1 Pelotomaculum sp. UBA3103
GTATTCAGTCGCTCAAGGGCACGAAAGTGCTCCAGAATATCATTGAGCTGCCTGGTATAGATTTCTCTCTCCTCTTCGGTCAGCTTCAGGCGGCCCAGAAGAGCCACGTGATCGACATCCTTTTTACTGATCAACATTACCACCCTTTCCCAAGGCACAATAAATGATAAACTTCAAAAAAACCTGTATTCCCCTAATTAAAAATTTAAAATATTATACCATTCATTAAGGCCTACTGCAATTTCGGAACCGACATCGTGCATAAGGCTAGGTTTTTTTAAAGAGCCGCCCCCTGTACCTGCTGTCCCGT
>DFAP01000080.1 GCA_002365855.1 Pelotomaculum sp. UBA3103
CGTAGGCGGGGGTGATCCTCGACAGGGTACATTTCGGAGACCTGGTTTTCCGTGTTCCCCGCGTCTCTGATATTACTTATGTTTGGAACAAGGAACTGGTTGTACTTGGCCGCCCTGCTTGATCTCTATGACAATTCTATTGTGGGCTGGTCTGTGGATAGCAGGATGAAAACCGAGCTTGTTTCTTCAGCCTTGAAAAGGGCTATTCACGGAACCAGGGCCAAAAAAGGTGTTCTTGTTCATTCAGATCGCGGCTTCCAGTATGCCAGCAAAGAGTACCAGAGTCTTCTAAAGAAAAACCATTCATATGCAGCATGAGCCGCAAGGGCAGTTGTTATGACAATGCTCCCATGGAATCCTTCTGGGGCAAGCTTAAAACAGAATGGCTCTATGGAAAGCGCTTTAATACGAGAGAGCAGGTTAAACAAGCCATATTTGAATACATTGAGCTTATTTTACAACCGGCGAAGATTACACTCCGGAAACGGCTATATAGCGCCATTAAAACTGAAAGACACAGCATGATTACAAAATTAATCAAAATGAGCAGTAATTTGGGGTTCTTTGTGTCTACAACTGCTAGGTAAGGTCACCTGCCTATGAGGAATTGAAACCTGGTGAAGGTGAATAAAACTGCTGTTGTATTTTACGAACAATAAGGGTATAATAATAACAGCAATGAAAGGAGCTGTTATCTATGCCAAATATCAAACCCATCTCCGATTTAAGGAATTACAATGAAGTCCTACGAGATATTGCCATAGGCGAGCCAGTGTTCTTAACCAAAAATGGCAGAGGAAAATTTGCCATTATCGATATTAACGAATATGAAAAATTAAAGGCTTCTCTGAAGCTGATGTCAAAGCTTGCCCGGGGAGAACTGGCTGGAAAAGAAAAAGGATGGATGACTATCGAGGAAGTGGAAGCAGAACTAGGGATTGAGAATGCATAAGCTGAAAATTTCGCCCGAAGCCAAAAATGATTTGGCAGAAATTAAAGGCTACATTTCTCAGGAACTCTGTAATCCGCAGGCGGCTATAAATCTGGTTTCTAAAATCACGAAAAAAATACGCGGGCTGTCGGAACATCCTGGAATTGGGGCGCCGCTATCTTACGTCGTAGATATTCAGACAGACTATCGTTTTCTTGTATGTGCCAATTTCCTGATATTTTACAGGTACGAAGCTGGATTTGTTTTCGTGTCGAGAATCTTATATGGCAGGCGGGATTATACGCGTATCCTGTTCGGTGATTTGCCGGAAGGACGAAGAAAAATAGAATACAACCTGGTCCCTGAAGTTCCGCTTTTGGAAATGAGGGGACTCTTAAAAGGGATGGATGTTTCCGGTATCAGAGAAGATGATGAGAGGATATGAAACTTATCGATTCTAAGGGAGCTAAGGCTCTTTTTTTTATTAAACTTGCTTTTCAGCGATGGCAAAAATTAATATTAATGGGCGTAGGAAATGGAGAAAAATTATGGAATTATTTACCATAACAAGTAACAGGATGTAGGCCGTATTTTTATATTTCTAAAGAGGGGGTTTATATGTATAAAAGGTTTTATGAAATTGACAATGCGGAACAGTTCGCCGATGGCTGCCGCGAGATCTGGGATCTGCCGTGCAATGCCGGCATCGGGCCGGTAAACACGAATTTTCCCGCCGACAGGGGCAAAGACATAAAACTGGTTGTCGTGTGTGAGTCTCCTTCATGTAATGAGGTCGCCCTGGGTCGCCCTGCCGTGGCGTCGACAGGAAAAAGCATCTATTATCGATATTGCGAGGCAAATGAATTAAATTATAATAAATTTTACAGTTTCAGCGAGTGCTATGGTTTTTTTGCAGAGAACGGGATTTATATTACAAACCTGATTAGATGCCAGGTTAATTTTGGGATACCATCACCCAGGGTAAAGAATAAAAGAGTCAAAATGGCCTGGGGATACAACAGGGACTTTTTGAAGAATGAACTGAAGAAGATAGCTTGCGTTTCTCCAGACACCTGCGTAATTTTCGCGGGCGGGGGCGCATACAACAGGCAAATCAAAGAAGCCGTAAACTGGGTGGAGGAATTAAATATGAACTGGCTGGTTTCATTTCAACCGACCCGTTTGAAAAGAGAATACGCCTGGCACTTTAATACTTCCCTGTGGGGTGAACAAAGCCGTACCTGGCCGAAAGAACGGGGGGAATAAAAAATAAAAAATTTGGTCATAAGCAGGTAATTTGCCATTATTTGTAGTATGGTATATTGAAATACCTTTTTGAGAGCGGATGATGGATCTTTCTCCTGTTAAAAACCCCATACCTTACAGCCGGGGATTTGTTCTGGTTGAGCTTGTGATCGTAATGATGCTCGCTATATTGATTTTGATTTTCGCGAATTCATTTTCAGGTGTATTAAACAGTCATAAATTAAATGCCACCGCCGGGACTATAGCCCAGGATATCAGGTTGGCCCAGCAGTTGAACCTTGACCAGGACGCCGTATACACGGTCTTATTTGACTGTGTCAATAACCGGTATTTCATATACAAGGACATGAGCTTGTACAAGAAGGTTAATCTGCCGGCCGGTGTGAAACTGGTGTATACCAATTTTGATTTCGACAACAACCCGGGAAACGGTTGTGACAACAGGTTGAGATTTAACTCCAGGGGTGAGCCGTTCAGGAGCAGCGGCATATTATGCGGCGGCCATTTGTCCCTGAGCGATAAAAACGGAAACTACCTGTATGTAATTGTGGCTTCTATAACCGGGCGGGTCAGGATAGACAGCGAAATGCCGCTGTAGATAAGAGTGATGCCGATGATGAGGGCGCTTATTAAGGACCAAAAGGGAATGAGTTTAGTTGAAGCTGCGGTAGCAGTTTTAATTTTTGGAGTTGTCACACTTCCTTTGATTTATCTGTTCCAATCCGGTAACGCATATACCGGCGCCGCGCGTCATGAGGTAGCGGCGCTGAATTCCGCCCAGCAGATTATGGAGCAGATCAAGGGCTCGCCTTATAAAAGCGTTGGACTGGCCAGAGACGGCGCCACCCCCGGAACCATTGTGTTGGGCAGCGATGCCGGGAGCTTAGAATTAAGTGGAATAAAGCTTATTTGTATTACCGCCGGGAATGGGGCGGGGCAGGTCAGGAGGCTAACCGGTTTTGACAGTTACACAAAAGTCGCTTCCATTAATATGCCCTGGGATTTACAAGCTGACGGCACATCACTCCCAGATCACACATCTACGTATTTGCTCTGCGATAACGGCAGCATTTTTACGGGCTTGGCCCGGTCTGGCGGGTCGGACATAATTCAGCTGGCAAGCAATGAAAGCAATAGGAGCGGCTTTTTTAACGATTTCTACATAGAAATTTGCGGCGGCAGGGGCGCAGGCCAAACAAAAAAGGTAATAAATTATGATGGGAATAAAAAAACCGCTCAGGTGGAAACATGCTGGGATGAGCAGCCTGACTCAACGTCTTTATACAGGTTATATAGATATAAGTACAGTGTAGAAATCGCCAGGATGGAAGAGAACCTTAAGACTGTCAGCGTGAGAACGTATTATCCTGAAAAAAATATTTTTAAAGAAGTATCCCTTACAACAGACAAATTAAAAAGGTGAATATCTGATGGACGAAAAAGGGTTTACCCTAGTAGAAACGATGGTGGCATTAACGATATTTATGATCCTGGTAGCTGTTATATCATTAAGTTATGCTGACAGCTACAAGGCATTTATAAAGAACAGTCAAAATGTTGAGGTCCAGGAAAACTTGCGTATTGCCACGAATCGAATGAAAAGGGAAATCAGGCAGGCGACCCACATCGGGGAATGGCCCGTAAAAGACCATAATATCTATGTTGATTCCAATAATGATGGCATTGCAGATAACGATTGTGATGAAATAGCCTTTGAAATAGATAATAACGTGATCCGGTTTTATTACGACAGCTCTCAGAATGAACTCCAGAGAAGTGTTAACGGCTCAGGCAACAACCCTATCTCCAGCAATATATCAGGCCTGGAATTTAACTATGATCACAATGGGAAGATTCTGACCATAAATATAAAGGGCAAAAAAAGTTACACCAGAGAAATCTATTTGGACACCAGGGTTCATTTGAGGGCTATTTAAAAGCGGGTGATGTATTGATTTCTGAACAACGGGGCCAGGCCATGATTATAGTATTGCTGATTACTTCAGTTATTTTTGTTTTTGGGGGCGCCGCGCTGAACATGGGATTGTCAGTCAAAAAAACGGCTGTATTGGAAGTTCACCAGGAGAAGGCTCTTTATATCGCTGAAGCAGGCCTGGAAAAGGCTTTATCCGAGGCAATAAAAGGTCCTGCCTGGTTAAGAGATTTAGAAACGGGTGGCGTCCGGGATTTTTTAGCGTATAATCTTGCCGGCGGAAATAATTACGGGGATGGGTCTATTGAGAAAATAAACATAAAAAAAATGAGTGAAGGTTCCGGGGTTACGAATCTGGAAATAGAATCATGGGGCCGTTGTATGAGCAGTATAAAAAAAGTTAAAGTAAACGTAAGTTTATATACACCTTTTGCCGAATATCCATTCAGAGGGGTATGGTTAAAGGAAGGCAATTTTCCTGCAGGTCATTGTTTTTCTGTTCAGGCAAATACATTTTTTTCGGAGGGAGATGTGTTATTAAACGGAGGAACAGTAATCCAGGGGAATATATACTGCCGGGGGAAAGCGTGCTTTGAGTCGGATCAGGATGGAGCAGCAGCAGTTTACGGGGACATTTTTGCTCTGGACGGCATTGATTTCAGAGGTGATGAACCGCCGGTTATCTCTGGATATTTGTACGTTGATGCATTGGATAAGGCGCCGCTGGTTTTTCAGGAACTAATCAATGTAATACCCATGGAGGAATTGATTTCCAACATTCCCGGCCCTTCCGATTTTCCCGACTTGCTCAGCGTCGACAGGCTAGCGTATTACCGACAAAACGCCGATTTCGACCGGCTTCCAGCTGGCGCCGGTCAGAACTTAATGTTTCAACAAGGTGTCTATTTTCTGGAGGGAGACCAAAATATTTCGGGAACTTATAGTGGAAACGCCACTCTGGTAGTTAACGGCAGTGTCACTTTGGGCAGTCTGAAAAGAAATGATGAGTCAAAGGACAGTCTGGCCATTATATCTGCCGGTGAAGTACGCTCAAGCCCTGACTGCCAGGAGATACACGCCCTGATTTTCGCGGGAGAACGAATTTATTTAAATGGGGATACATTATTAAAGGGGTCTATAGTGTCGCCCGTACTGGAGGGACAGGGAGACCGTATTTGTATCGAGGCCGAAGATAACATATTAAAAAACCATAAAGAACTCTTAAACTATACCACTTGCTTTTCTAAAATTAACAGATGGGTTGAATAATCTGGACTTAAAATAAATACTTATTGGCATGACGCTGGATATTAAAGCCAGGAGCGGCTCATTTAGCGACATAATGAGAGGCGGTTAGGATATAATACTTTTAGATGTGAATAAAGATACTTGACAAATTTTCACTGGAATATGGGAATGTAATATCAGCAGGAGTACACTGATTTGAAGATAGATATCTTAGACAGAGGTGAGAAATTTGGTAGAAAAGCAGATTCTAAAAGAAGTTCTTGACGTCGCAATGGTACGGGGTGGTGATTTTGCCGACATTTTTATTGAAGAGAAAAAAATCGTAGGTATTGGCTGTGAGGCTGGAAGAATTGAAAAGGTTCATTCAGGAGTTGATGTTGGCGCTGGCCTCAGAGTCATCAGCGGTCACTCTACAGCCTACGCGTATACCAATGATTTATCCAGGACCGGCCTGCTTGAAGCTGCAAAAATTGTCAGCCATGCTTCAACAGGTGATAAAAAAGAAGTTAATATGGATTTTACAAAAGTTAAACCAATGGTTGACTTTGAATTCATGGAACACCCGGGGGAAGTGCCCACCGACAGGAAAGTTGAAGTTGTCGAGGCGGCGGACAAAGCCGCACGATCATTAGACAAGAACAAGATCAAACAGGTGCTAGTCGGCTACGGTGATGTAGTGCAAAAAGTAGCTATAGCCAACACGGTGGGTGATTATGTTGAAGACGAGCGCGTCCGCACCCGGCTGATGGTTCATGCCGTTGCTGCGTTGGATGCAACGATCCAAACCGGCTACGAAGCAGTTGGTAGCCTGTGCGGTTTTGAGTTATTTAAAAACTATTCTCCCGAGCAGGTTGGCGAGGCTGCTGCAAGAAGGGCGCTGGATATGCTTGAGGCGAAACCTGCTCCAGCCGGCAAAATGCCCGTGGTAATGGCTTCCGAGGCTGGCGGCACAATGGTCCACGAGGCCTGTGGCCATGGCTTAGAAGCGGATTTAGTCCAAAAGGAATTGTCAGTCTACGCCGGCAAGAAAGGCCAGTTGGTTGCGTCCGAGGAAGTAAGCGTGTTTGATGACGCGACTATTGATACCCGTTATGGTTCGTATCGTTTTGATGATGAAGGGGTGCCGGCGCGCAGGGTCAACTTGATTGAAAACGGAGTTCTGACAGACTTCATGTATGACCGCTTGACTGCAGCCAAGGAAGACAGGAAATCGAACGGACACGGCCGTCGTGAATCCTACCAGCACAAGCCTATACCCCGGATGGGAAACACCTGTATCGCGCCGGGCAGGACAGACCCGGATAAAATCATCAGGGAGACAAAAAATGGCCTGCTTGTAAAAAAAATGGGTGGCGGTCAGGTTAATACGACCACGGGGGACTTTGTATTTGATGTTGCGGAGGGCTATCTCATCAGTGACGGTGAAATTGGTCCCATGGTAAGAGGCGCTACCCTGACAGGTAACGGTCCTGAGGTTTTAAGAATAGTTGAAATGGTGGGCAGTGATCTCGGGTTTACCATTGGTACCTGCGGTAAAGACGGCCAGGGTGTCCCAGTAAGCGATGCCCAGCCAACTATGGCCATAAAGCAGTTAATCGTTGGCGGTACCACTCATGGAGAGCCGAACGGAAAAATACGGCGCATCTAAGCTCTTTCGTATAGACCCAGCCGCTGGAGGAAACAATACCAGTGGAGGTGTCGTTATGGAGATAGAAACTTCTTGGCACGATTGGAAAAAAACACTGGGTAGGGCAGTTAACGCAGCTGAATTAATGGGGATGTCCAACAAACAAATAAATAAGTCGGCCTACCGTCTTGGAGAGTTTTTTGCCAAAAACTTTGACCCTGGCAACAGGGAGCAGCGTCTTTTAAAAGAGCTGTGGGAAGTAGGCGCCGAAGAGGAAAAGAGTGCACTGGCCAGTATGATTGCAAAGTTAGCGGATAGGGATGTAAACCACTAAAAGTTGCCTTTGGGCAACTTTTTTAATGCTTATATTTCATTAAGTGGTCTTATTTGGCTGTCTTTTGTATAACGGTTTTCATACACAACTCCATTTATTGAGGCATATGTTATAGAGTAAGTAATCAGTCAACAGATAAATACTGCTTTGCGCCTTACACAGGGGGTATATTAATGAAAATCGGAGATATCGTAACGAGAAAAATATACGGAGAGGACATGCAGTTTTGCATAATAGGCTTTTATACGAATCAGGATTCAGGGGAACGGGTTGCGATACTGGCGCTTCTTGACCCTACTCTCATAGTAGAGGCATCAGTCCAGGAGCTGGCGCCAATTACTGCCAGACACCTGTTTGCCATGACGACATCCTCATTTGTCCATTAACTGCCTGGAGGCAGTTTTTTTTATGGTTTTTTACAAGGAATATATTTACTACCATTGAATTATACTAGTTGGAATACGGAAAGGAGCTGTTTTCGTGGATAAAGAAGAAGTTTTCCTGGGATCCGCCGAAAGAGCCGTAAATAATGCAAGGCAAATGGGCGCAGAATCAGCAGAGGCGTATTTGAGCAGTACAAAGGAATTGAGTATTGAGGTCAGAGAGGGCCAGGTAGAGACTATGAAGCTTGCCGAAGAAAGCGGCCTGGGTCTTCGTGTTTTCCGAGAAGGAAGAACTGGCTTTTCATTCAGTACGGACTTGAGTCCGGAAGGATTGGAAGAGGCTGCCAGGCAGGCGCTGGCAAACTGTGGGAAGGCGTCTGAAGATCCTTACAATGCGCTGCCCTCGCCAGGGGCCTCGTATCCCGAGCTGGACATTAATGATGTCGGTATACGTGAGGCCGCCGTTGAAGATAAAATTGATATGGCCAGAAATATGGAAGAGTCAGCCCGGGCTTATGACCCCAGGATAAAAATAATAGAAAGCTCATCCTATCAGGACGGCGACGTACTGGTAGCAGTCGTAAACAGTCTTGGTATGAGACTGGTATACAGGGGCGCTTACTGCGGCATTTATCTGGCTCTCGTCGCCGTGGACGGTAATGACAGTCAAACTGGTTTCGCTCTGGACTTCGGCCTGAAGTACAACCAGTTAAAACCAGACCAGGTAGGCCGTATGGCGGCACAAAGGGCCGTGCGCATGCTGGGGGCCGCTCCGCTTACTACGAGAAAGGCCTCAGTAATATTGGAGCCATATGTAGCTACCGGCTTTTTAGGTTTAATAGGGCCCGCCCTGACGGGTGAGGCGGTCCAAAAAGGACGCTCACTATTTGCGGGAAAGATCGGCTCACGTGTGGCATCTGATATTGTAACTATCATTGACGATGGCGCCCTGCCTGGCGGTATAGCCTCCGCGCCTTTTGACGGTGAAGGTGTCCCGACCTCCAGGACCGGTCTTATTGAACAGGGGATTTTGAAAGGATATTTATATAATACATATACCGCCAAAAAGGACGGAGTTAAGTCTACCGGAAACGGGGTGCGCAGCTCTTTTAAAGGAACACCGGAGGTCGGTGTTACCAACTATTATATTGAAGCCGGCACAAAACCCGTTGAGGAACTTATAAATGAGGTGAAAAGCGGATTATATATTACCGATGTCATGGGAATGCATACCGCTAATCCCATCTCTGGAGATTTCTCCATAGGTGTGGCAGGGCTGTTAATTGAAAATGGTGAGCTGACAAAACCTGTTCGCGGCATGGCCATGGGGGGCAATATTATAGAACTGATGGAAAAAGTTGATGCTGTGGGTAATGACCTGCAGTTTTTCGGCAGCAAAGGCTCTCCAACTATCAGGGTGGCTGAAATGACTCTCAGCGGGACGTGACCTTATTATCGAGATAACTACCGTAATGTTATGCGTAAACATGTATTTATTAGCCTTAATAATTGGCTATGTGAACAAATTATGGTAAAATGTCTATGACCCGTCGATGGTGAGGTGCTGAATTGAAAATTCTGGTTCTTAACGGCCCAAACTTAAATATGCTTGGCAAACGTGAGCCATCTATTTACGGCGCGTATACCCTGGAGCAAATTAACGGCGATTTGTCGCTATTGGCCGCTGAGTTGGGTGTGGAAATTAGCTGCAGGCAGTCAAACCATGAGGGGGAATTGATTGATCTGCTTCATCAAGCAGCGTCAGAGATGGATGCTGTAGTTTTTAACCCTGGCGCGTATTCACATACAAGTTACGCGTTGCGTGACGCGGTGGCAGCAATAGGTATACCCACCATTGAAGTTCACATTTCAAATATCTACGCTCGCGAGGTGTTCCGAAGCCATTCATTTATTGCCCCGGTGGCTTCGGGTCAAATCAGCGGACTTGGTCCGGCGGT
The DNA here is from genome assembly GCA_002365855.1 of Pelotomaculum sp. UBA3103. Lineage (GTDB taxonomy): Bacteria > Bacillota > Desulfotomaculia > Desulfotomaculales > Pelotomaculaceae > UBA3103. Next base: position 9,681 of record DFAP01000080.1, read on the forward strand.
ATACTTCCTGGCGCTGCGGGCGGCGGTTGAGATGGCCGCAAAATAGGGGGTTCGCATAATTGGTAGATCGTATTAACAGACTGCGCAGGCTTTTTCAAGGCGCCGGAGTGGATGCCTTATACGTGACAGACCCGGAAAACCGTTTCTACCTGAGCGGTTTTTCCGGAACAGCCGGCGCACTTTTAATTTGCAGAGACAGCTCATACCTGCTGACTGATTTTCGCTACACGGAGCAGGCTTCCAGGGAAAGCCCCGCATTTAAGGTTATTGAGACTTCTGGTTTATACATGGAGTCGCTGCTTGAACTAATAAAAGAAAACAGCATTATACAGCTGGGATGTGAAGGAAACCACCTTACCTACAATCAGTTCATCTCTCTCAAGGAAGGTTTGAAAGGGGTTGACCTGAGGTCCCTAACCGGAATGGTCGAAGGTCTAAGGATTTGTAAGGACGATTTCGAGATAAATCTAATATGTGAAGCGGTCAGGTTTGCTGATGAGGGTTTCAGGAAGGTTCTGCCCTTGATCAAGCCCGGTGTCCGGGAACGGGAAATAGCGCTCCAGTTGGAATACGATATGCGCCAGTCTGGAGCTGACGGCGTAGCGTTTAAAATTGTTGTGGCCTCCGGAATCCGCTCAGCCATGCCCCACGGGTTGGCCTCATCAAAAATACTCCAGCACGGTGACCTGGTAACCATTGATTTCGGCGCAGTTTATTGCGGATATCACTCCGATATAACCAGGACAGTGGTGCTGGGCGGCGCAGATATTAAGCAGCAAGAGATCTATAATACTGTTCTGGAAGCGCAGATGACGGCAATCAATGCTATTAAGGCCGGAGTGAAGGCATCGGATATTGACCTTGCTGCCAGGAATACTATTAATAACCGCGGGTACGGGGCGTGTTTCGGACACAGCACCGGCCACGGGCTTGGGCTGAGTGTGCATGAAGACCCAAGGTTGTCCTTAAAAGACGAGACAATTTTGGAAAATGGGATGGTTGTGACGGTTGAGCCCGGGATTTATCTGCCTGCATGGGGAGGAGTCCGGATAGAGGATACTGTAGTGGTTGAAAAAAATGGCTGTAGGGTGCTTTCTAAACTACCTAAGGATACATTATTGGTCTTATCATAAAATATTTATATACAGGAGGATCATGCGGTGATTTCAACTAATGAATTTAGAACCGGGCTAACTATTGAATTGGAAGGAGATGTCTTCCAGGTCATTGAATTTCAGCATGTAAAGCCGGGCAAGGGCGCTGCTTTTGTGCGCTCTAAACTAAGGAACATACGCACCGGGTCGGTTGTTGAAAAAACTTTTAACGCTGGTGAAAAAATACCTAAAGCCAGGATTGAGCGGCGTGAAGTGCAGTACCTTTATAACGATGGCAAGGAATACCACTTTATGGATATGGAATCATACGATCAGATGACTATGAGCAGCGAGCAACTTGGAGATGCTGTTAAATATTTAAAAGAAAACATGAGCATACATGTGTTAACTTTTCAGGCGAAATCAATAGGTGTTGAAATGCCTAACTTCGTGGAATTGGAGGTTGTTGACACTGCTCCGGGCATAAAAGGCGACACCGCTTCGGGCGGGTCCAAGCCAGCGACGCTGGAAACTGGAGCTGTGGTTCAGGTGCCTTTTTTCATTAATGTGGGGGACAGGTTACAAATAGATACGAGAACTGGAAATTATATAAAGCGCGCTTAACCGTCAATGTTTAAAACCCCCTTAATCTAGACATACTAAGAAAGTCAAATTTAGCCACAGCATTAACTTTTAAGGGGGGGTACAACCGGATGAGCGATCTAAAGTCAAAGGTGGCATATCTCCAGGGTTTAACTGCTGGACTGGAGCTTAGTAATGACAGTAAGGAAGGAAGACTGCTTAAGAGTATTGTCGAAGTCCTGGATGAATTCGCAGATTCGTTTTACGGTCTGGAAGAATCTCAGGAGCAGTTGGAAGATTACCTGGAAAGCATTGATGAAGACCTGTACCACCTGGAAGATGAGATTTATGATGAGAACGCGCTGGATAATTCCGCCTGCGGGGAAGAATATCTTGAAGTAGACTGCCCGAGGTGTAAAGAAACGGTATGTTTTGACTCTGAAATTCTTGAAGACGATGATATTGTGGAAGTAACATGTCCAAACTGCGATCAGGTAGTCTTTATCAACGATGATGCCAGCTACCAGGCTGCAGACGAACCCGAGATGCTTGAGGGAAAAACAACGGCGGCTGGAACATCCACGGAAGATATTTAACGGAAGGATATTTAGTTGTTAATATTTAGTATTTACAAACTACGAGCGGCGTTGGTTTAAAACCGGCCGCTCATTATTTTTTTTAATAAAGGTGAATTAACTTATCCCTGCCCTGGAATTTGACGATTTTTTGTAATGAGCTTGCGCAATGTTTCTATTATTTGATCTTTTTTGAAAGCCAGTAAGAGCAGAATGAAAATCAAGAATAAAATGAAGGGGTTTGTAATCGGGCTCTTAGATGCAGGCTCCTGTTTGCAGGGACAGCCAGGTGGTGATAAGCAGCAGGGCAGACAGGGTATATAACCCTGAGGGGGCGCGTAAACGGGAATCATAACCGGGTCTTCACATCCGGCCTCCTGCAGTTTGCGAGTTATTTCTCCATCCGTCGATGGCTGTTGAAGCGATTGAGACCACTTTATATACTGATCTTTCAATTCAACTGGCAAGGGGAATATTAAGGCGGCTGGTCCATTTGCTTTATTATCCAAAAGGATATCACTTCCTGAACTAATAAATTATTGTTACAACACAATATACCCTGGAGGCCGCTTTTGTGACTTAATGTTTAAAAATGACAGTCAAAAAGCGGCTTGCTATTGCCTGATAAATTTAAATGGCATATATTACCGGGTTTATCAATATGATAAAAACGGGGGGGACAAACATTGAACACGGCAGAACAGCGCTCCTTCGTTTTAAACAGCAGCTCAGGGGTAGGGGTGTTAAACGAAATATTTACGGTTCTGCCGGGAAGCTTCCGGCGTCTGCTGACTGCACTACCTGATTCGATTCAGGATAAGGTCGAAGAAGTGCGGATCAGACAGGGACGGCCTCTGCTACTTGGCCTTTCGCACGGGGACACCTTTGTTTCACCGGAAGGCAGGCCAACCCGGCTGATTACTGAAGCGTACCAGGTCACATCCGATGATATGGAACGCTTAATCCAGTTAATCAGTTGTTCTTCGATTTACGCCCTGGAAGAGGAGTTGAGAAACGGATTTATAACTTTGCCCGGGGGTCATCGTGCCGGTATTACCGGAAGAGCCGTTCTTGATGGCGGAAAGGTAAAAACGTTAAAGTATTTTTCCGGGTTCAGTATCAGAATATCGCGCGAAGTGGTGGGGGCGGCCTTAAAAGCAATGCCGTACATAATTGACGTGGGAGGTAAAGGTATCTACCATACAATCCTGGTTTCCCCCCCGCGCTGCGGTAAGACAACCATGCTCAGGGATATGATCAGACTGATTAGCAGCGGAATTTCGGCGCTAAATTTTAAGGGGCTCACCGTTGGACTGGTCGATGAGCGATCTGAGGTTGCCGGGTGCTACAGGGGGATACCCCAGAGAGATGTGGGAGTGAGGACTGATGTTCTGGATGGTTGCCCCAAGGCCGAGGGGATGATGATGCTTTTGCGTTCCATGAGCCCGCGTGTAATTGCAGCTGATGAAATTGGCCGCAGAGAGGATGTGTCAGCACTTGAAGAGGTGTTAAATGCGGGGGTGAAGATCCTGGTTACGGCACACGGTTCTACTCTGGCTGAACTCGCTGAGAGACCGGCGCTGGGCAGCATGATTAGGTCCAAGATGATCGAACGTTTTGTAATCCTGGGCCGGTCAAAAGGAGTTGGAACGATTGAGGATATCCTGGACGGTAAGACTCTCCGGTCTCTGGGGGTGAAAAGATGCTGAAACTCGTTGGAGCTGCGCTGGTTGTTATTGCCAGCGGCCTTGGTGGGATAGCTGTAGCCGCTAATTACTCCAGACGGCCTAAAGAGCTGCGCTCGATTAGATCGGCCCTTCAAATGCTGGAGACCGAAATAGCATACGGGTCGACTCATTTGCCGGAGGCCATGAGTATGGTGGCGTCGCGCTGTGACTCGTCAATAGCGCCCATTTTCATCCGTGCGGCGTCAGAGCTCACGTCTATGACGGGAGCGACTGCAGCCGAGGCATGGGAGGTGTCGCTGAGCAGTTTCTCCCCGGGATCCGCTCTGAAACAGCAGGATATTTCAATACTGCGAAATTTTGGGTCATCCCTGGGCATATCAGACCGGGAGGATCAGATCAAACACCTGCGGTTAGCCTCTGAGCAGATCGGCATGGAAAACGCCGCCGCGGAAGAGGAAGCTGTGCGCAATGTAAAACTCTGGAGTTATCTCGGTTTTTTATGCGGGCTTATGATTGTCCTGGTTCTTTATTGATAGAAAGAGGGGATCATTATGGGAAGCAGTATTGATTTGATTTTTAAAATAGCCGGTGTGGGCATCCTCGTAGCTGTCCTTAATTCCATCCTGAAAACCGCAGGCAAGGAAGAGCAGGGGCATATTGTAACTTTAGCTGGTCTGGTGATTGTTTTTATGTGGGTTATCGAACTGCTCGCCAAACTTTTTGACCAGGTAAAAACTGTTTTCAGGCTTTTTTAAGTTTATGTGACTGGAATCGAGGTCTCCTGTTATGGACGTAATTCAGATTGTGGTTATCGGACTTATTGCTACCGTGCTGATTGTTGTGGTAAAAACTCAGAGACCGGAACTGGCGCTGCTTTTAAGTGTAGCGGCAGGAATAATTCTCTTTCTGCTGGTTCTGGGGAAAATCGGGTCAATTATAGATATTGTCAGGGACCTGGCAGATAGAGCCGGGATCGGCTCGATTTACCTGGGTACCATATTGAAAATAATTGGGATTGCGTATATAGCTGAGTTCGGGGCACAAATCTGCCGTGATGCAGGTGAAGGAGCAGTGGCAACCAAGATCGAGTTTGCATCAAAGATCTTGATCATGGTGCTGGCTGTGCCGATAGTAGTAGCTGTGCTTGATGCTCTATTAAAATTGGTTCCGTAAAAAAGATCATGAGGTGGTGAGGATGTGTCCAGGCTATACTGGCTGCTTCTGGCGGTTTTATTTCTTTTATTGACACCTGTCCATGCACGGGCGGAACTTGTTCCAACCGGACAGGACGTCCTCACTTCGCCTCTGGACCTGGAAGGAGTACAGGAATATATTGACCGGTTGGACGCAGAGATAAAAGTCTCTGTTCCAGAAATGAATTTCAGGGATATGGTCGCCAGTTTGGTAAAAGGTGAATTGGATTGGAAGCCCATAGATATTTTTAAAAATATCTTGAGTCAGCTATTTAAAGAAGTGGTAGCTAATTTTGACTTGCTGGGCAAGCTCGTTATTCTGGCAGTAATATGCGCCGTGCTTCACAACCTCATTTCATCATTTGAAAATAGCACAACCGGACAGCTTACATATTCGATTACATATCTTATCCTTATAACCATCGCGATTGGGTCTTTTGCCCTGGCGGTCAATGCGGGCAGGGAAGTGGTAGACACCCTGGTGACATTTATGCAGGCTCTATTGCCGATTTTGTTGACTCTGCTGGTAGCTGTCGGCGGAGTAACATCTGCGGCTATCCTCAGTCCGGTGATCTTAACCACCCTGGGTGTGTTCGGCACAATAATTAAAAACATAGTACTGCCCCTGTTGTTTTTTGTGGCAATACTCGGGATAGTTAGCAACCTGACGGACCGCTTTAAAGTATCAAACCTGGCGGATCTGCTCAAATGGGCGGCTATGGGCCTGATGGGCTTCTTTTCGACCATATTTCTGGGGGTTATGGCGATTCAGGGAGTGGCGGGTGCTGTTGGTGATTCAGTGACGTTCAAGACTGCCAAGTTTACTGTAGGCGCTTTTGTGCCGGTTGTGGGGGGTATGCTGTCTGATGCCCTGGCAGCAGTGGTCAGCTCATCGCTATTGATAAAAAACGCAGTCGGCATAGCAGGCGTAGCTGTAATTGGCATGGTTATGGTAGTGCCGCTTTTAAAAATTGTAACGCTTGCTTTTATCTACAAACTGGCTGGCGCGTTAATTCAACCCATAAGTGACGGACAGATGGTAGACTGCCTGAACAGTCTTGGCAATAGTTTGCTTCTGATTTTTGCAGCACTGGCAACGGTGGGACTGCTTTCATTTTTCGCTATCACTATTGTGGTCGGGGTTGGCAATTTAACCGTAATGTTAAGGTGAACCCGTACAGTACCTGTTTGTATGGAGTATTGCTGTCATTACAAGGCTGTTTAAAAGGGGGGATCCGGTGGAAGCAATCCGAAGCCTGGTGCAAAACTTAATAGTCATTATCATCCTGGCTATGCTGCTTGAAATGTTCCTTCCCGCAGGCGAAATGAGAAAGTATGTAAAAATGGTCATGGGACTGCTGATAATAGTTGCCGTGGTGCAGGCAGTTGGTGAACTTGTTCGTTGGGATTATAGAGACGAAATCCCACCCCTAACAGAAAAAAATAATGAGGCAGAACTTTCAGGAATTATGGCTGCGGCATCAAGGATTACCGGCAATCAGGAGCAGAAAGCACTCGAACAGTATAAAAGCGGGCTCTCAAAGCAGGTTAGAGCGCTGGTTCATCTTCATAAGGAAACGCCTGTACTGGAGGTTGACGTTAAAGTTCAATCTGGGCGGAATGAACCCGATTACGGGCAGTTAAAAGAAATAATCTTGTTTGTGGCTGGGGAAACAAGTTCGGGCAAGGAATCCGAAGGGGCCGTAAAAGAGGGTGTTGAACCTGTAACCGTTCAGATAGGGAGCACAATTGAAACGGATGAACATATAGAAAACAGGGATAGTCCTGCAGGAGCAGCTGAGGCTGATCTGATCAGCATGGTTGCCAACTTCTACAACCTCAGCACTGAACAGGTCAAAATAATATACCGTTAATATTAAACATATTAATCTTAAGATAATGGAGGTGGAGATTTGCGCAGAGTCTTAGAATTTCTTGGTTTGTCTGGCGGGGAAAAAGGCGGTGTTTCCTCTAAAGAACAAAGCAAGCGTAATTTATGGCTTGTTGGTCTGGCAGCTCTTGGAGTAATCCTGCTCGTTATGTCCGGGGTCGGCGGAAGCAATTCCGTTGATAAAACACTACCTTCTCAGGAAAGTTCGGCGTTACAGGGGCATGAACAGGTATTAAGAGCCATGTCAACGGAAGAAGACCAGTTAAGCGGAAAACTTTGCGAAATGCTGAAACAGGTGGAGGGCGCCGGAAAAGTGGAAGTATCAGTGCGGCTTTCCAGCACTACCAGGTCTGAATATGCGGTAAACACTACTTCAGGTAAAAAAACAACCCAGGAAAAAGATCAGTCCGGAGGGACGCGTCTAACCACAGAAGATAGCGGAAGCGGTCAACTGGTTATGAACCGTAATGGTTCTGGTGGCGAACAGCCGGTAGTGGAAAGGGAGGTAGCGCCTCAGGTCGCCGGAGTGCTGGTTGTGGCGGAAGGAGCAGGGGATGCGCGGGTAAAGGTTAAACTGTTCGAAGCGACCAGAGTGGCCTTGGGAATTGAGCCACATAAAATACTTGTTCTGCCGATGGAAAGGAGATAATAATGTTTTCTATCATCATTAAGAAACGCAACCTCATGTTAGCAGTTCTAATCGTAGCAGGCCTGGCCCTTCTGTTACTGGGCTGGCGCTTTAATTTATTTGAAAAAAATGAGCCGGCTGCTAAAGTAAATGTGGACCTGCCTGTTACCAGCAGCACAACAATTGAAAATACAGCTCTGACCAGGTTGAGTAATAATAAAACGGCAGAGGATGGTTCTGACTTCTTCGTGGAGTACCGCTTGGAAAGGGAACGTACCCGCGGTCAGCGGGTGGAATGGCTGCGTGAGGTGATCAACAACGTCAATTCAGCAGGTGAGACCAGGCAAAAAGCCCAGGAACACCTGATGACTATCAGCAGCATAATGGAAAAGGAGGTTGAGCTTGAAAATTTAATGAAGGCGAAAGGCTATAAAGATGCTGCGGTCCTGGTGGACGACCGAGCGGTCACGGTTATCGTCAACACTAAAACGCTGCCCGTAGGGGATGCAGCTCAAATTACCGATCTGGTTTCAAGAGGTACAGGTGTTGAAGCTAAAAATATTGTGATCATACCGAGAGAGCAGCTGTAATGATCCAATAGAAATCAGTATAAAAGTTAAAATGGATATTGTATACTTGCTGTAAAAAGGTTTTCAAAAGCATGGTAATTAAACTATAATTAATTTTAATGAACTTATGCACTTATTAGGTTTTTATTAATCAGGTTGTTTACCGTTAATGGCAACCTGTTTTTTTATCATAAAGCCCAATAGGGAGGGATAAATATGATCCACGAAGTAAGAATCACCGATACAACACTTAGAGATGCTCACCAGAGTCTTTGGGCAACCAGGATGCGAACGGAAGACATGCTGCCGATTGCGGATAAGCTCGACCAGATAGGTTACCACTCCCTGGAGGTATGGGGTGGTTCAACTTTCGATGTCTGCTTAAGATATTTAAATGAAGATCCATGGGAAAGACTTCGCCTGTTGAAAAAGCACATCCAGCGAACCCCCCTGCAGATGATGATCCGGGGTCAGTCGTTGGTTGGCTACCAGCAGTATCCCGATGATGTAGTCGAGGCCTTTATAAATAAGGCGGTAGAAAACGGAATAAACATAATCAGGCTGTATGATGCGCTGAATGATGTTCGAAACCTCGAGATAGCCGTTCAGTCCTCCAAAAAGGCAGGAGCTCATGTCCAGGCAGCCATGGTGTATACGGTCAGCCCGATCCATACTATCCAGCATTACATCGAATTAGCGCTACAACTTGCGGCCATGGGCGCAGATACGATCTGTATCAAAGATACAGCAGGTCTCCTGGCCCCCTATCAGGCTTTTAACCTGGTAAAATCACTAAAGGAAAGAATTGAACTGCCGGTACAACTGCACTGTCATTATATCGGTGGCCTGGCTGTAGGCACTTATTTAAAAGCAACGGAGGCAGGCGTAGACATAATTGACACTGCGACGGTACCTCTTGCCTTTGGTGCTTCACAGCCGCCGGTTGAGACAGTGGTCCGCGCCCTGCAGGGCTCTGGTAACGATACAGGCCTTGATATTCACAAGCTGTTTGAGGTAGCTGAATATTTTGAGAATGTTAGAAAAGCCAGTGGTTTTAAGCGTGGGGTCACAAGAATTAACGATATGAGGGTATTTGACCACCAGGTTCCCGGAGGAACTATTTCCAACCTTGTTACACAACTGGAGGAACAAAAGTCTCTATACCGTCTAGGAGAAGTTCTGGAGGAGATTCCGAGAGTGAGGGAAGACCTGGGTTACCCGCCACTGGTGACTCCGACCAGCCAGATTGTGGGTACTCAGGCCGTATTAAACGTGCTGACCGGTGAGCGGTATAAGCTTGTGCCAGGAGAGGTCCGGGATTATATGCAGGGCTACTACGGGAGGCCTCCTGCCCCCATCAACCAGAAGATTGCCCGTAAAGTCCTTGGTGACAGAGAGCCCATTACTACAAGGCCAGCAGATTTACTGGAGCCGAAAATAGAAAAAATAAGGAATGAGATGATCGATTTAATATCCAGCGAGGAGGATATTATTTCATACGCTCTGTTCCCTCAGGTGGCCAGACGTTTCCTGGAAAATAGGCGCAGGGGTGACAAAAAAGGCGGATCACGTATGTTTAAGAAAGAGGCTCCCCCAGCTCAGGTAAAAGAAATTTCACCTTCCAGGGAAGATGTTGCAAAGGAACACATAATAAATGAATCTGTCCGGACTGTGCAACCAGCATTTGAGGTATCAAGACCGGGTACGGGTAAGGAGGTAAGCAGCTTGAATATGTCAGATTTAAAGGAGCTAATTCTGATTATCAACGAAACAGACATATCTGAGATTTCTCTGGAAAGCCTGGGTGTAAAGGTGGCCATTAGGAAAGGGCAGGCGCAGGTATTAGAACGTACCGCCGCTGAGCCTGCTGCTTTGAAGCCGCGTGGGTATGTACCTGAGCCGGTTTCTGTACCTACCGCCCCGCCGCCAGTTCAAAATGAAGAACCTGCGCTGAAACAGGTTATTTCGCCAATGGTAGGGACTTTTTACAGCTCCTCTTCTCCTGAATCTCCTCCTTATGTTAAGGTTGGGGACCAGATCCAAAAAGGCCAAACGCTTTGTATCATTGAAGCGATGAAATTGATGAATGAAATTGTCTCTGAATTTTCAGGTGAAATTGTTGAGATTAAGGTTGAGAGTGGGCAGCCTGTGGAGTACGGTCAGGTAATGTTCCTGCTCAAGTAAAATCTGATAACCGTTGCTTTGATGGGGGATAAAGATGTTTAATAAAATTTTGATTGCCAACCGGGGAGAAATTGCTGTTCGTATAATCAGGGCCTGCCGGGAAATGGACATCGAGACTGTCGCTGTATATTCCGAGCCTGACCGCGACAGCCTGCACGTATGGTGGGCTGATGAAGCATACTGTATAGGACCCGCGCCCTCTCTAAAAAGCTATCTTAATTTTAACAATATTATCAGTGCGGCCTTGGTATCCGGGGCAAATGCCATTCATCCCGGATATGGATTTTTGGCTGAAAATGCTGATTTCGCTGATGTATGTATGAAGTGCGGGATTACTTTTATCGGGCCTCCGCCTCAGTCAATCCAGCGATTGGGATCAAAATCGCTGGCCAGGGAAACCATGATTAATGCCGGTGTGCCGGTGGTGCCGGGGTCCGAAGGTATTATTAATGATGTCAGCCATGCGCTGGGACTGGCGGATGAGATTGGCTACCCAGTCATAATTAAAGCAAGTGCGGGTGGTGGCGGCCGTGGAATGAGGGTTGCCCAAAGCCCCGGCGAGCTGAAAAATGCCGTTGGTACAGCCAGGACAGAATCGCAGGCTGCATTTGGCAATGCCGAAGTGTATATGGAAAAGTATTTGGAGGAACCCAGACACATTGAATTCCAAATCATTGGTGACGCATATGGTAACCTTATCCACCTGGGTGAAAGAGACTGCTCCATCCAAAGGCGAAATCAAAAAGTGCTGGAAGAGGCTCCGTCTATCGCACTAACACCGGAACTCAGGGCGGAAATAGGCGCTGTGGCGGTAAAAGCTGCACGCGCGGCTGATTACCGCAGTGCGGGGACGGTTGAGTTTCTATTAGACAAACATTATAAATATTATTTTATGGAAATGAATACCCGGATCCAGGTTGAACATCCGGTTACTGAACTGGTAACGGGTATCGACTTGATCAAGGAGCAGATACGCATTGCGGCGGGTGAAAAATTAGCGCTGCTACAGGAAGATGTGTTAATCAAGGGACATGCCATTGAATGCAGGATCAACGCTGAAGACCCCGATAACAGCTTCAGACCATGCTCGGGTAAGATAACTACATACATTCCACCCGGCGGACCTGGCGTAAGGGTGGACAGCTGCCTTTATGAAGGGTACACGGTTCCGCCATATTATGACTCCTTGCTGGGGAAGTTGTTGGTATGGGGGAAAGACAGGCAGGAAGCAATAGCCCGCATGCAGCGGGCACTTCAGGAGTTTGTGATTAAAGGAGTTCCGACAACCATTCCTTTTCACAAGCGTGTAGTAGGAAACGCTTTTTTTCAGCGGGGAGAAATCTATACCAACTTTATTCAGCGGCGCATATTAGGTGAAAAATAGTCAGTTATAATTAACAAAGATAAGTTTGCGTTGGAACATTGACTTTGTTATAATAAATTTGTAAAAACATAGGTAATAATTGGGTATTACTTTTTATATTGTGTTTTTGACTAATATTGGAGGTGTTTAAACTTGGATCCAAATGAAATGGTCCGGGAAGAAAAAACTGGTTTTGGCTCAATCAGAATATCGGATGAGGTTGTAAAGGTTATTGCCGGACTAGCTGCTATTGATATCAAAGGTGTTGCCGGAATGAGCGGCGGTCTGGTGGGTGGCATTGCTGAAATGCTCGGAAGAAAAAATCTCGCCAAAGGTATTAAGGTTGAAGTTGGGGAAAAAGAGGCTGCAGTTGATTTATCTGTAATAATGGATTATGGCATACGCATCCCTGATGTGGCCGCACAAATCCAGGAGAGTGTCAAGAGTTCTATTGAGCGAATGACTGGGCTGGTCGTAGTGGAGGTTAATGTCAACGTACAGGGGGTAGCTTTTGCATCAGAATCCAGGGAAGATGAACACAGGGTGAAATAGACACCGCCAACCCCCTTGTCAGGGGGTTGACTTTTAAAGGGGAGGTGTGGCTTATGAGTAGTTTTGACCGTGTGCTACTGACTGTTTACACGATTTTTATTACTATACTTATTGGTATATTTTCTGCGATCATGCTGGGGTCGACAGCCCCCCTGAGCCTGATCGGGGACTTTTTATACCCGGGGAGGCCGGAGATATTTATACCACTGGCTGCATTTGCCATCCTGGCCGGCATAAGACTTTTTTGGATCAGCCTGTATAAACCCAAGGCTAATACCAAGCATGTGGTCTTAGCCGAAGGTGCTATGGGTCAGGTTAAAGTTGCGATTAGCGCCATTGAGAATCTGGTAGAGAAACTAGTATCCAAAATAGACGGGGTTAGGGAAGTAACTTCAAAAATGTTTGAGACCCAACAGGGTGTAGGCATTGATGTGCGGGCATCGGTAACCCCGGATTTGAATGTTCCGGCTGTTTCAGATGAGATCCAAAACCGTGTTAAAGATCGCGTATATGAAGTAACAGGCCTGACGGTGAGTACTGTTAAGGTGTCTATTGAAAACATATCTGCAAAAAAACCTAGGGTGGAATAAGAACCCTAAAAAGGGGTGGAGCGTAATGGGAATGGTTCAGGAATTTATAGAGAAGCACCCGGGGAAAATAGTAGGAGTTGTTTTGGGCCTGGCTTTTGGTTGGTTTGCCATTAAATACGGTATTTTGAAAGCTATTTTTGTTGCTGTATGCGCAGCGGCTGGATTTTACATAGGCAAGAGGCTGGACGAAAAGGTGGACTTTAAAGATGTGTTTGCAAGGCTTTTCGGTGACCGTTAATCTATTCTTAGTAAAAAAATAAAATATTTTCAATATCTCGGGGGGAGCTATTATTATGAGCAGGAGACAGGCCAGGGAAAGCGCTCTTCAGGTCCTGTTTCAAGTGGATATGGGAGGATTGGACCCCAAGGAAGCGTTTTTGCGCATGGGGGAAAATTTTAATTTAGCTGCAGGTGATGATTTCACTCAAAGGCTTGTTAATGGAACATTAGAAAACTTGAGTGCCATAGACCAGGTTATTGAGGTTGTAAGCAGTGACTGGAACCTGAAGAGAATGGCTAACGTCGATAGGAACATAATGCGTCTGGCGCTTTTTGAGGTATTTTATTGTGAAGATATTCCGGACAATGTCTCTGTAAACGAAGCTATAGAACTGGGAAAGATTTTCGGTGGAGCTGACTCCGGGCGTTTTATCAATGGAATCCTGGGTAAAGTTCTTGAGAACCCAGGCCAGTACAGACCTGGTAACGCGCGAGATGTGACGTAAATGCCACCAGTTGGTGGTTTTTTAATTTGTTTATCGCGGTATAACAAAAGAAATTTTGGAGGATTTGTCGCACCCAGTATCGAAGTTTTGAAGACTTAGGATAATTTAACTGAAAAGAGGTGATTGCGCTTTTATGTTCAAAATTATAAAAAAGGAAGTTTTAGCCCCAATGATCAAACTCCTTGAGATAAAGGCGCCGCTGGTCGCCGGGAAGGCGGCGGCTGGTCAGTTTGTAATCATTCGCACCCATGAACTGGGAGAGCGGGTCCCTTTAACCATTGCGGATTTTGACCGGGAAAAAGGGATCATTACCTGTGTATTTCAGGAAGTTGGGAAAACTACCAGGGAACTCGGTACAATGATACCGGGTGACTGTATCACGGACTTTGTCGGACCCCTGGGACTACCGTCACATATTGAAAAATTTGGCCGTGTCGTCTGCGTGGGTGGTGGTATTGGGGTTGCGCCGGTTTACCCGATAGCACGGGCTCTGAAAGACGCCGGGAACGATGTTACAGGCATTGTTGGAGCCAGGACCAAGTCGTTCATTTTCTGGGAGGATAAAATGCGTTCGGCCTGCAGTGAGCTGCGTGTCACTACGGACGACGGAACATATGCGCGCAAGGGGTTTGTTACAGACTTATTGAGAGAGGTTATTGAAGAAAAAGGCGACATCGCCCTTTGCCTGGCTATTGGTCCTCTTCCAATGATGCAGGCGGTATGCGCCTTGACCAGGGAATATAAACTTAAAACCATAGTCAGCCTGAACTCGATTATGGTTGACGGTACGGGCATGTGTGGGTCCTGCCGGGTAACTGTCGGTGGTGAGACTAAGTTTGCCTGCGTTGATGGCCCTGAATTTGACGGTCATGAGGTGGATTTTGCGGAAATGTCACGACGTTCGGTTATTTATAAGCCTCAGGAGAAGCTTTCCATAGAAAGATACGATGAGGCCGGCGCCCGCAGGCCTGGTTGTGGTTGCGGAGGTGAAAAATAGTGGCAGGGGATACGACATCAGGGAAAAAGAGCATTAAGCCGTTTAAGAACTCTATGCCGGTTCAGGATCCGGTTCAGCGTGCTAAAAATTTTAAAGAAGTAGCATTGGGTTATGAAGAAGAAGCAGTTGTGGACGAGGCCAGGCGTTGTATCCAATGTAAAAATAAGCCATGCCTTCAGGGTTGCCCTGTAGAAATAGACATACCGGCTTTCATAAAAATGGCTGCCGAGAGAGACTTTGCCGGAGCCATCAAAAGTATTAAAGAAAAAAATTCACTGCCGGCAGTATGCGGCCGTGTCTGTCCCCAGGAAAATCAGTGCGAAAAATATTGTACACTGGCTAAAAAGCACCAACCTGTGGCAATTGGACGGATAGAACGCTATGTTGCGGACTGGGAATTGAGTAGGGAAGTCCTGATCCAGGAGGTTGAGCCTCCTACAGGTAAAAAAGTGGCCGTAATCGGATCCGGCCCGGCCGGGCTGACATGTGCGGCAGACCTGGCTAAGCAGGGTCACAGCGTAACAGTATTTGAAGCGCTGCATGTGGCGGGCGGCGTTCTGATGTACGGTATACCGGAGTTCCGGTTGCCCAAAGGTGTGGTTCAGGCTGAAGTGAATAACTTGAAAAAAATTGGAGTTAAGTTTCAGCTGAATTGTGTTGTCGGAAAATTTGCTACTGTGGATGAGCTGATGGAGGACTGGGGTTTTGACGCAGTTTTTATAGGAACTGGCGCCGGACTTCCTCACTTTATGAAAATACCAGGTGAAAACGCCTGTGGGGTATATTCTGCAAACGAATTCTTGACTCGTACAAATTTAATGAAAGCATACTTATTTCCAGAATACGACACACCGATTCGCGTAGGCCGGAAGGTAGCTGTGCTCGGGGGTGGCAATGTGGCAATGGATTCTGCTCGCACTGCACTCCGTTTGGGAGCAGAAGAGTCCTGGATAGTTTACAGGCGCACCGAAAAGGAAATGCCTGCCAGGCGGGAAGAAGTCGAGCACGCCATGGAAGAAGGAGTGAAGTTTGCCTTTCTTACGTTCCCAACTAAAATATTGCACGACGAAGATTACTGGGTCAAAGGAATGGAATGTCTGAGATGTGAACTTGGTGAAAAGGATGCCTCCGGACGACGAAGCCCTGTTCCGATTGTTGGCTCCGAATACATTATGGAAGTCGATACCGTGGTAGTAGCGATAGGGCAGGGTCCAAACCCGCTTGTTCCCAGGACGACCAAAGGGCTTGAATGCGGCAGGAAAGGTAATATTATCGCATGCTCTGAAACGGGCGCCACTTCAAAGGCTGGCGTATTTGCGGGCGGAGATGTGGTGACTGGCGCGGCCACGGTGATCCTGGCTATGGGAGCAGGGCGGACTGCAGCCAAATCAATTCACAAGTACTTGTCCGAAAACGCTCCCGAACGTAATATTTAATAATTAAATCTAATCTGCCGCAGGTTAAACAAAGGAGACCCGGGTTATGCGTCTGATGTCAGTGCAGGAACTAAACAGGTATATCAAGTCGCTGATTGAAAAAGACTACCTTTTGGCAAATGTATGGGTAAAAGGCGAGGTATCCAATTTTAAGTCTGCTTCTTCCGGGCACTATTACTTTACGCTTAAAGACGAATTCACCTGCGTGAAGGTTGTTATGTTTCGTTCTAAAAGCCGTTTGGTTCCTTTTTACCCGGAAAACGGCATGGCGGTTACTGTGCGGGGGTATGTTTCCGTGTTTGAAAGGGACGGGGCTTACCAACTGTACGCTGAAGAAATGGATCCAGGCGGTACCGGCGCGCTGTATATAGCATTCCAGCAGCTTAAAACAAGGCTTCGGCAGGAAGGGCTTTTTGAACCTGCACAAAAAAAAGCTTTGCCGCTGCTTCCCAGCAGGATAGGTATTGTTACTTCGCCAACCGGCGCTGCGGTTAGGGATATGACAGAAATAATCAGACGACGCTGGCCTGGACGTGAGATATTCCTTGTGCCTGTACAGGTTCAGGGAGAAAGCGCGCCGCAGGAGATAGCCAGGGGTATTCAGCTGTTGAATCAGGCTAAAGGTATTGACCTGATTATAATTGGGCGGGGCGGCGGCTCGTTGGAAGAGCTATGGGCTTTTAACACCGAGATTGTCGCCCGGAGCATATATGAATCCGGAATTCCTGTAATATCGGCTGTCGGACATGAGACAGACACTACCATTTCAGATTTTGTTGCGGATGCGAGGGCCGCAACCCCTTCTGCTGCAGCCGAAATGGCTGTCCCTGATAAAAAGGAGATGGAAAAATACATTCAAACTCTTAGAATACGCCTTGCCCGCTCAATGGATGAAAAGATAGCAGGCTGCAGGCAGCGGCTGTCGGCTTGCCTTGCGAGCCGTGTTTTAACAAAGCCGCTAGATGCCATTTGTGGGGCAAGGCAGCAGCTTCATGATTACCTGGGTCACCGGCTGGCTCAGGGGGTACGCGGAACATTAGAGCGCGAGTGTAATCGTTTGGGCGTGCTGGCCGGCCGTCTTCACACCTTAAGCCCATTGGCTACCCTGGCTAGAGGCTACAGTATCTGCACCACACCAGACGGTAATTTTATCTTCAGTGATGCCCGTTCTCTCGATACAGGCGCCAGGGTAAACGTTCGGCTTCATATCGGGACTTTAAACTGTCTGGTAGAGGATAAAATGGACTGAATCAGCGATAGGAGAGGGTAAGCAATTATGGCGGACATAATTGATGGCAAAAGAGTTGCATCATCAATCAGGGAAGAGGTGCAGACGGAAGTTGCCAGGCTGAAAGAACTGGGGATAAATCCAAAGCTGGCAGTAATTTTGGTAGGAGACGATCCGGCTTCAGTTCTGTATTCCCGCTCAATACAAAAATCCTGCAGTGCTGTTGGTGTAGAATATGAGCTGTTTCATATGCCGGGTAACGTACCGGAGGCCGAAGCGATTTCACTGATAAAAAGATTGAACCGGGACGGCGGTATTCATGGGATAATGCCTGAATTGCCACTGCCGAAGGGGATGGATAAACAGAAGATCCTGGAGGCTATCTCACCTTTTAAGGATGTAGACGGTCTGCACCCAATCAACCGAGGATACATACTAAGTGACAGTAAGGGACTATTTCCTACCACACCCCTGAGTTGCATTGAGATTATGCTGCGTAACGGCATTGAGATCGAAGGAAAACATGCGGTTCTGATAGGCCGGGGAGAGACGGTCGGCAAACCCCTGATATTTATGATGTTAAATAAAAACGCCACAGTTACTATTTGTCATACCAGAACAACAGATTTGACTGCTCACACCCGGCAGGCCGACATCCTTGTTGTCGCAGTGGGAAAG
The DNA here is from genome assembly GCA_002365855.1 of Pelotomaculum sp. UBA3103. Lineage (GTDB taxonomy): Bacteria > Bacillota > Desulfotomaculia > Desulfotomaculales > Pelotomaculaceae > UBA3103. The sequence continues at coordinate 27,654 of DFAP01000080.1, forward strand.
GCCGGTTTAATAAAAGCTGATATGGTTAAGCCGGGTGCAATTGTGATCGATGCCGGTATTAACAATACTGATGCTGGCGGTATATGTGGAGATGTGGATTTTGAAAATGTAAAAAATGTAGCAGGCGCCATATCTCCTGTTCCAGGTGGGGTTGGCAGCTTAACTACTGTAATGATCCTGAAAAATCTCATGAAAGCAATCAGCCTGCAGCGAAAAAGCGGGTTTGATATAAAAGAGGTGGTCATTTAGAGATGCCTTCTGTTTTTGAGCAAAGCTTAAGGGATTTTATTAATGCTTCTGCATCCAGTTCGCCAACTCCGGGGGGTGGCAGTGTTTCTGCTGTGGTCGGCTGTTTGGGACTGGCTATGACCACGATGGTCTGCAATTTGACTCTGGGTAAGGAAAAGTATGCGTCAGTAGATACGGATATTAAAAATATTATTAATAACGCTAGCGATCTGCTCAAAAAATTAGAGCTACTTGTAGATGCTGATATAGAAGCATTTGGAGAGGTGATGGGAGCCTACCGCCTGCCAAAGACCAGCGAAAAGGAACAGGCGTTGCGAGAAGAGGCACTGCAAAAAGCCCTTAAGGGCGCAACGGACACCCCTATGGATATTGCCCGGGCATGCTTAGAAGGGCTGAAAATAACCGGACGGCTTTCCTCTATAGGAAGCAAGATGGTAATTAGTGATGCCGGAGTTGCGGTACTGTTGACCGAAGCCGCTCTAGCTGGAGTTCTCTTGAATGTAGACATAAACATTTCATTAATTAGGGACCGTGAATATGTACAAAATATTATTTCAGAAAAAGAAAAAATGATCGCAGATGCAGCGCAAATAACTAAAGAAGCTATGGCAGTGGTGCGTGAAAGGATGAAATAGGGTATATGGATAACTCAAAACCTGATTACCCAATTGATATGTCCATTAAGATGCTGTATTTTGCCAGCAAGCTTTTTCAGGAACATGGCAGCTTTGAGTGGGTTCCCGGTTGGCTCGCCAGAACGCTGGACCTTAACGGGTCAGCTTTAGGTATTGTTACTGACCAGCATTGCAATGTTTATTTTGCCTGGCATGACAAAAACATCGAAACTTATTCTGTAAAGTTTGCCGTGGGTGACTTGAGCTGCTGCAACCAGGATTATTTAGAAAAAAAGAATGTTCCATGCATTTTGTCTGATTGCCCTGTAATACAAAGTGTTTTTGAAAGGCACGATCAAACGGATCAAGAAGTAACCTGTTTCCCCATAGATGGCAATAATGGATTTTTAATGGCTTATAGAGAGGGGATAAAGCCAGGTTCTTTCCCCATAAAAGAGATGATTACTGCAATATCTAATATATTTGCATGTAGTTTAAATATGGTTAGAAGCAAAGGAAAGATTGCCTCATATTTTCTTCCATCCGAAGATATGGCGCAGACATGGTCAGAAATGCTGGCGGGGCTGTCTCATGATTTAAGGACACCTCTGGCTTGTATTAAGGGCTACGTCACAACGTTGCTTCGGAAAGATGTAACATGGGATCCTGTTATGCAAGATGACTTTTTAAATATTATTGTCGAAGAAACAGATCATATTGAGAGTTTAATTGATAGCTTACTGGATTCTTCCACCTTGAGTTGGAAAGGTGAGATTGAACTGAAGAAAGAACCGGTTTTACTGCCTCAAATAGTAAATAAAATACTAAGGGACTCGTCATTCCGTATTAAGAATCATAAGTTTACTGTGCTGTTCCCTGAACAATTTCCATATGTTGAAGCTGACCCTGTTAGAATTGAGCAGGTGATTCGCAACCTTGTGGATAACGCGGTTAAGTATTCTTTGGAAGATACTCAGATTTTGATAAAGGGAGAACAGGCGCCCGGGGAAGTTGTTGTTTCAGTAACCGATCAAGGCATCGGTATTGATGACGAGCATTTAAACAGACTGTTTGAAAAGTTTTTCCGGGTGAACACCAGCGTCAAGGAACATCAAAAAGGCATGGGACTGGGATTGCCATTGACCCGTCAAGTATTGATCAGCCATGGTGGCAGAATCTGGGCAAAAAGCAAGATAGGCCAGGGAACAACTCTTTACTTCACGCTGCCCTATGAGCCAAAAGAAAAATTTGATGAAATACCATCAGATGACGAGGAGGGGGTTTGGAGATGAGGCGAAAAAGGATTTTAATAGTGGATGATGAACCCCGCCTTGTGCGATTAGTTAAAGTAAACCTGCTGGCCAGTGGGTATGAGGTAGGTATAGCCGCTGATGGGAAAAGAGCTATTGAGATACTGGAATCTTCCAGCTACGATTTGCTGATTTTGGATATTATACTGCCCGGCTCGTTTAGTGGGTTTGATGTGTGCAAGATCATCCGCGAGTTTTCTGACATCCCTATTATTATGCTAACGGGCAGGGCCCGCGAACAGGACCGGATTCGTGGTTTCGACGTGGGAGCCGATGATTATCTAACCAAACCTTTTAGCGTCGAGGAGTTGCTGCGCCGAGTAAAAGCAGTTCTCAGGAGGACCTGCCGATCAGAGGATTTTCCAAATGGGCCCACATATACATCCGGTGACCTGATGATTAATTTCGTGCAAAAGAGGGTTTTCGTAAAAGGCAATGAAGCAAAGCTTACGGCTACTGAGTACCAGATCTTGTATCACCTGGCATGTCATTCTGGAAAGGTACTAACCCACGAGGACTTGTTAACCAGGGTATGGGGCGCCGAATACCGTAACGAGTTGCACTACCTGAGAAACTATATCAGCAGTATACGTAAAAAAATCGAGGATGATCCTGGTAATCCTAAACATATCCTGGGCAAACATGGTATCGGATACCACCTGGCAATTGTTGAATAATCAAGCCATTGTTAATCAATCATAATATGTAATCTTCCAAAACCCTGCCAATAAAGGCAGGTTTTTTTATGTAATTTTTATTATATTGCTACATATTATTATGAAATTTTTATGTTGTTTAGATTATGATATTAAGTCAGAGCTTGTGCAATTACCCATGGTAAAGATCATTATTCTTTGATTTTGGGAGGTAGCTAATGCTTACGCGAGACGACGTTCTGGAAAAGGCTGTGGAAGAACGGGTAAAATTCCTTCGTTTGCAGTTCACTGACACCTTTGGTTGTTTGAAAAATATCGCTGTGACATCGGAGGATCTGGAACGGGCAATGGCGGGTAGGGTAATTTTTGACAGCTTAGCAGTGGATGGACTGGTCAGCAACATTGAACAAGACATCGTCCTCCAGCCGGATCTGTCCACCTTTGTAGTGTTTCCCTGGCGCCCGCGGGAGCAAGCTGTGGCTCGATTTATCTGTGATATAAATAATCCCGACGGCACATCCAATCAGGGATGCTCCCGCACAGTCTTGAAACGGGTATTGGATGAAGTTGCCCAGATGGGATTAGAAGTCCAGGTCGGGGCTAAGGTAGAATTTTATCTCTTTCATACTGACGACAATGGCAACCCTACTGTCAGTGCCCATGACAGTGCAGGCTTTTGCGACCTGACCCCGTTGGATCAGGGGGAGAATGCCCGGCGGGACCTGGTCCTAACCCTGGAAGAAATGGGTTACAACATCGGATCCAGCAACCATGAGGTAGGGCCCGGCCAACAAAAAGTATCTTTAAAACCGAACAAAGTACTCGATACTGCCGACAAGCTGGTAACCTTCAAGTTTATTGTGAGAACCATTGCCCAGAGACACGGATTATACGCTTCTTTTATGCCCAAGCCGCTGAACGGCATGCCGGGGTCGGCGTTGCACTTGCATCTCTACTTGCGCCACCGCAGGGAAGCCGGTGTTTTTTTTGATGATGTGAAGTCTATGGAAAATGACCAGGTTATTGGACATTTTATCGGGGGTGTCCTGAACCATGCCAGTGCCAATACAGCTATTACCAATCCTCTGGTTAATTCTTATAAAAGGTTGATCCACGGTGACCTGACTGCGCCTGTTTATGTATCCTGGTCGGAAAACAGCCGCAACTCAGTGCTAAGGGTTATTGGGCGCAGTGGGCAGAAAACCCGGATGGAAGTGCGCAACCCGGATCCGGCCTGTAACCCATACCTGGCATTGGCTGTAATCATAAGAGCAGGTTTAGAAGGTGTCCGGCAGAAAATTTCACAACCATCTTCGCTGCCTGAAAACATCATGCAAACTTACAACAGCCTAGGCCAGGGGGTACGGGTTGCCTGTTTGCCCCGCAATCTGGATGAAGCCCTGCGGGAGCTGGCCTCAGATACATTGGTCAGGAATATACTGGGCGAGTATATTTACCGGGCTTACACTAAAGCAAAGACTGAGGAGTGGAAACGTTTCCAGGCAGTTGTTCACCCATGGGAGCTGGATGAATATCTTTCTAGATTTTAGTAGTATTTTTAGGAGGTGATAGAAGTATAAGTGTTTTTATTATTTTAAAGTGTTGATTCGAAAGAGAAATCAGACTGGAATCAGCACATTGGTTAACGTTCCGGTCATGAATTATTTTTCAAATCAGCACTTAATAATTTTACCAACTGAAAAAGTTTAGTTTCTTAAATGAATAAGTACTTATTATAAAAGGAGGAATATCAGTGAACTCTTCACAACAAGTTATAAGTGAAATAATGGAACAGGTAATAAAAAGGGATCCTAATGAACCGGAATTTCACCAGGCAGTTTTAGAAGTTCTAGAATCTTTACAGCCGGTAATCGAAAAACACCCTGAATTTGTAAAAGCGGGCATCCTGCACAGAATAGTGGAACCTGAACGGCAAGTTATGTTCCGGGTGCCCTGGGTTGACGACCATGGTAATGTACAGGTCAACAGGGGTTATAGAGTTCATTTCAACAGTGCCATCGGTCCTTATAAGGGTGGTCTGCGTTTTCATCCTTCCGTAAACCTGGGCATAATTAAATTCCTCGGATTTGAACAAACATTTAAAAACTCTCTGACTGGTTTGCCCATTGGTGGGGGCAAAGGTGGCAGTGATTTTGATCCAAAAGAGAAATCAGACAATGAGGTTATGAGTTTTTGCCAGAGCTTTATGAATGAACTTTACCGGTATATCGGGGCGGATGTGGATGTGCCGGCAGGCGATATAGGAGTTGGCGGTCGGGAAATAGGTTATTTATACGGTCAATACAAAAAGCTTACAACACTGTATCATGGAGTTTTCACGGGCAAGGGATTGGCCTATGGCGGAAGCCTGGCCAGAACCCAGGCTACGGGTTATGGTCTGCTCTACTTCCTTGAAGAAATGCTCACTGATAATGGACAAGCCATTAAAGACAAGACCGTGGTTATTTCAGGTTCCGGGAATGTGGCTATTTATGCGGTAGAAAAGGCCCAGCAAATGGGCGCGAAAGTCGTAGCCATGAGCGATTCCAACGGCTATATATTCGATCCGGAAGGGATAAAACTGGATACTGTTAAGAAGATCAAAGAAATTGACAGAAAAAGGATTAAAGTTTATCTTGAAAGCCATCCTTCGGCTCAGTATCATGAGGGTTCAAAAGGGATCTGGTCGATTAAATGTGATATTGCCCTGCCCTGCGCTACACAAAATGAAATTGATGAGGAATCCGCCAAGATACTTGTGACCAACGGGGTTATGGCGGTTGCTGAAGGTGCTAATATGCCCTCTGCTCCGGAAGCAATAAAAGTATTCCAAGATAAAAAGCTTCTTTTCGGACCAGCAAAGGCTTCCAACGCTGGCGGAGTTGCAACATCTGCCCTGGAAATGTCCCAGAACAGCATGAGGCTTTCCTGGACATTTGAAGAAGTTGATGCCAAATTAAAAGACATTATGGTCAGGATTTACCGTCAGACCAGCGGAATAGCCAGGGAGTATGGCTGTGAGGGTGACCTGGTGTCAGGAGCCAACATTGCTGGATTTTTAAAAGTGGCCGATGCTATGAAGGGTCAAGGGATTGTATAGAAATGTATTAAATAATTATAAATATGAACAACAGGATTAACAATGGAAAAGAAGTCGGCTAAAAAATCTGTATTAACTATATATTTAACTCGCTAACCGAAGAAAAGAGGACTGCCTTCGCAGGCTTCTTTTCTTTTTAAGTTGCGACATCCAGAAAAGCAGCTATTTATTATTCCTTAATTTATTGCTTTCCGTTATAATATAAGGGAAAAACACCTGGAGGACTTTATGGCTGCAAAAGATCGGATACCAAGTTTCGAGGAGGCCATATCGCGTTTGGAGGCGGTGGTCCGTGAGTTGGAGGACGGCAGGCTGCCTCTGGAAAGGGCGCTGGATCTTTTTACCGAGGGGATCGAGCTGTCTAGGGTATGCAGCCGTAATCTCGAATCCGCCGAACAACGTATTGCAATACTCACGAGAGATGATAAAGGAAAAGTTGTGTTAAAAGAGGTTGATACGGTTCAGCCCGCCGGGGAGGGCAAAAACGTTGGATTTTAGAGAGGAATTAAAGAAGAAGGCGGCCGTCACAGAAGAGGCGCTGGAGCATTTCCTGCCCCCCCCGGATGCCTACCCTCCTTTGATCCATCAGTCCATGCGCTACAGTGTCATGGGCGGGGGTAAAAGGCTGAGGCCTGCTTTAGTAATGGCGGGAGCTGAGGCAGTCGGGGGCAACGTGCAAAACGTACTGCCGGCGGCCTGTGCTTTGGAGTTAATACATACCTACTCACTAATTCACGATGACCTTCCCGCCATGGACAACGATGATTACCGCCGGGGAAGGCTGACAAACCATAAGGTTTTTGGCGAAGCTGTCGCAGTCCTCGCGGGTGATGCTCTTCTGACGTTAGCTTTTAGGCTGCTGGCTGATTGCAGGTGCCCTTGTCCGGAAGATCTTGTGAGAGTGATTGTTGAGGTTGCAGATGGGGCCGGGACATTTGGATTAATTGGTGGTCAGGTGGTGGATACTTTTTCTGCCGGCGAAACAATTGACGAGACAGTGTTGGAATATATACACCGGCACAAGACCGGCGCCCTCTACAGGGTTTGTGTCCGTACCGGAGCGATTTTGTCGGGAGCAAAGGAACGGGAACTTGCATCTCTAACTGAATACTCCGATTACCTTGGACTCGCATTTCAGATAAAGGACGACATATTAGATATTGAAGGAGACGAAAAACTATTAGGAAAACCGGTTGGAAGCGACCAGAAAAATAAAAAAGCTACTTATCCCTCGCTCTTTGGCCTGGAGAAATCCAGGGAAAAAGCCCGTCAGGCTGCCGATAGAGCCCAGGAGGCCCTATCAATATTTGGCAGTGAAGCAGATTTTCTGAGGGGGCTTGTCGAATTTACGATAAACAGGGCTTTTTAGATATACATCCAGCTTAATTGACTTTGTCAATAAATTTTACTTTAAAGAAAGCGCTATCATTCCACATGGTTAAATATTGAGTAAGGTGGTGTTTGATAGCAAATAAATGTTCTGTTATAATGTATTAGCAATATAATGTTTTTTCGATAAATGACGCAGTATTCTAGTCAAACGAGCCTTTTTGAAGGCGGGCCTAAAAATCCGTCAAGGGCATATCGATGAAGTTCCTGGTGCTGGCTATCGACGCCCAGTCGGGGGTTGGTACTGGGAGTTAAGGTGGTGGGGCGACCTGCAATGGCATGCAGGCGTTGACCCCGCCATCGTGGAGACCCAAGTATGTGGGTACCCATTCGGATTTCCGGGTGGTCAACTATGGCTTGGGATTAAACCTGCATGTGGTTAACAGCTGCGTGCAGTGTAGCCTGCCTTGAGTGGTAGCGGTGGATTCTGTTAATGACGAACCGGTGCGGACAAAGGGCCCTAAATGGCCGGTTTGTTGGTTGAAACCCCTATTGCAAAAGAGGCTAGAAAAGGCGTAGTTTGTAGAGGAAAACTCCTAGGCTGTCCGGGATACCAGGGTGGGCCGGGGATTGCAGTGTGGACTAAGTGGTAATCTAGCCCCGGGATCGGCAACGATCGGAAACAACTTTAAAGGGAAACCGCCGGTTTGGCGACAGCCGGCAGTTGTTTGGGAAAATCCTGCTAGACCTAAGCCACAATATTTACCCGGCCTGCCGTCATTTATCATTACATAAATATCACGCTACCTGCGTTTTGCCTGCGCAGTATGAGGTGAATTATTTGGGCAATAATAAATCTACCGTATCAGGTAGTTATATTATAATTGTAGGCATTGTCTCATTTATTGTAGCGATTTGTTTTACCTTGCTTTCAGAGACGTTTGCTTCAAAATTAAACAGTGTAGTTTTATCGTTTGCTTTTCTTATTATAATCATAATTATAAACCTGCTGGCAGATATTGTAGGAACAGCAGTTACTGCGGCATCTCACATTCCGTTTAATTCCAAGGCAGCCAAACAAATCCGCGGAGCGCCGCAGGGTCTTCAATTGATACGCAACGCTGATAAAGTCGCTAATTTTAGCAATGACATGATCGGTGATATAACAACCACGGTCGGAGGAGCCCTGGGCATATCAATCGTGGTGCAAATCATAAGGCAGGAACCGGCATTAAACCAGTTCTGGCTGAATATTTTAATCACCGCACTTATAGCCGCAGTGATTGTTTCTGGAAAAGCATATGCAAAGATGATCGCTCTAACCCACCCGGACGATGTTATATTTATCATAGGTAGAATACTTGCAAAGATTGAAGAATACACCGGATACAACCCGTTCCAAAAACGACGCAGTTCCAGAAAAATGAAGGGTGAGTAAGACTTGAGCAAACTGTTGAAACAAATTAATTCTCCTCGCGATATTCGCATGTTGACGTTTCCCCAGCTACATGATTTAGCTAAGGAGATTCGCGAGTATGTCATAGAAACGGTAGCAAAGACAGGAGGACACCTCGCGCCAAACTTAGGGGTAGTAGAGCTGACCCTGGGTCTGCACCGTGTTTTCAACTCACCTGTTGATAAAATTGTTTGGGATGTTGGTCACCAAAGCTATATTCATAAAATCATCACCGGCAGGCGTGAAGAATTTGGAACCCTTCGCCAGTTTGGTGGAATAAGCGGGTTCTCCAATCCCCAGGAAAGCAACCATGACTCTTTTGGTACCGGTCACAGCAGTACCTCAGTCTCTGCAGCGCTGGGATTAGCCGTTGCCCGCGATTTAGAAGGTGAAAACTATTCAGTGGTGGCTGTGATTGGTGACGGTGCCATGACCGGGGGTATGGCCTTTGAAGCGTTGAATAACGCCGGGCATCTTAAGAAAGACCTGATCGTAGTTTTAAATGACAATGAAATGTCTATCGCCCAAAATGTCGGCGCTATGTCCGGATATCTTACCCGCCTGAGGACTGACCCCATGTATTCAAGGAGCAAGGAAGGAGTCGAACAGTTGCTTCGCAAGATTCCAATTGGTTCAACCCTGCTGCGCCTGGGCGAGAGGGTTAAAGACAGTTTGAAACATCTTGTAGTTCCGGGCATGTTGTTTGAAGAGATGGGTTTTATTTATCTGGGCCCGGTTGACGGGCATGATCTAAAGGCTGTAACATCTGTACTTCAGCGTGCAAAATCGACAAAAGGACCCGTTTTGCTTCATGTATTAACGAAAAAGGGGAAAGGCTACCGGCCGGCTGAAAACAACCCGGACCGCTTTCACGGAGTAGGCGCTTTTGACGTTAAAAGCGGAAATGTAATAAAAGAAAGCGATGTTCCATCCTACACAGAAGTGTTTGGTCGAACCATGACGAAGCTGGCGCAGCAGGATCAAAACCTTGTAGCAATTACTGCGGCGATGCCCGGTGGGACTGGCCTTGGCAACTTCGCCCGACTTTACCCGAAGCGGTTTTTCGACGTGGGTATTGCTGAACAGCATGCGGTTACAATGGCTGCGGGTATAGCATCCGGAGGTTATCACCCCGTGGTGACCATCTACTCAACTTTCCTGCAGAGGGCTTTTGACCAGATCCTGCATGACGTTTGCCTCCAAAAATTGCCCGTGACATTTGCTGTTGACCGCGCAGGTATCGTGGGCGAAGACGGTGCTACTCACCACGGGCTATTCGACTTTTCATATCTCAGGCCTATTCCCAATATGATGATCATGGCTCCCAAAGACGAAAACGAGCTCCAGCATATGCTTGCCACCGCAGTTCAACACAAAGGTCCAGCGGCTGTACGATATCCGCGCGGTGCAGGCAGTGGGTGCAAGCTGGATGAAGGACTAAAGATTATACCTATAGGGCGGGCAGAAGTTCTCAAAGAAGGCGCCGATGTTGCCCTGGTGGCTGTAGGAAGTATGGTCAGACTGGCGGAAGAGACAGCAGAGGTACTGGCCAGCCGGGGTATTCGTGCAACGGTAATCAACGCCAGGTTTGTTAAGCCTCTCGATGAGGATTGCATTATCAAATATGCGGAAAGGACCAAGCGGATTTTTACTATAGAAGAGCACGTATTAAACGGAGGCTTTGGCAGTGCAGTTCTCGAACTGCTCTCGTCAAGGGGCTTGAAAAATATTAAGGTACAGTGCCTGGGTATCCCTGACTCATTTGTGGAACATGGCAGCCCGGCAATACTTAAAGCGAGATACGGCCTGTCTGTCGAGCAGGTTGTCAGGGCGGTGGCCGGCAAATCGACGCCGGTAAGCCGTCCCAGAAGGCTAAAGCTGGTTACCGACTGATTTTTTAAATAGATATATGCAAAAGTTTAAATAGCTGCTTTAACTATTGCTTAAAGCGGCAGGTGTCATGTAACGGAGGTTATTAGTATTGTCCCAGAAGAAGCAGCGTTTGGATGTCGTCCTGGCGATGGATGGTTGTTTTCCAAGCAGGGAGAAGGCCCGTGCGGCAATAATGGCCGGCCAGGTATGGGTTGATGGTGAAAAAGCGGATAAGCCGGGCCGGATGGTTGCCCCCGGCTGTGGTATCGAGGTAAGGGGAAAAACTGTACCATATGTCAGCCGTGGTGGTTTAAAGCTGGAAAAGGCAATCAATGTTTTTGGCCTCGACCTGAGTGATAGCGTGGTGCTTGATGTCGGTGCCTCCACCGGGGGGTTTACAGACTGCGCTCTCAGGCATGGGGCCAAATTTGTTTATGCTGTTGATGTGGGCTATGGGCAACTGGCGTGGCAGCTCAGGTGCGACCCAAGGGTAAAAGTTCTGGAACGTACAAATATCCGCTATCTAAGCAAGGAAGCTTTAGAAGAAATACCCGAATTTGTTATGGTTGATGTATCCTTTATTTCACTGGGCAAGGTGATGCCAAAAATAGGTGACCTTACACGTCCGGATGCAGTTGGAGTTGCTCTGGTAAAGCCGCAGTTTGAGGCCGGCAGGGACAAAGTTGGGAAAAAAGGCGTGGTTAGAGAGCCGTCTGTTCATGTTGAAGTACTAAGTAATGTTACACGCATGATCAGCGAGCTTGGATGGGTCGTCAGCGGATTGGATTTTTCACCTATAACCGGGCCACAGGGAAACATTGAGTACCTTTTGTATTTTAAAAAGAACGGAGAAAATACTGATTTTGATCTAATGGCTATTGTTGCATCGGCCCACGCCAACTTCGACAAATGTGTTAAAAGATGAAGGAAATTTAACAGTCCCTCTGTAATAAAGAATTAGCTTGAATTTGTTCTCTACTCTGTGCTTACTTGGAGGATCTGTATTGAAAACATTCGGGTTGGTTGTAAATCTAAATAAAAAAGGAGTATTCGAACTGGTTGGGCAGATTGCTCACTGGTTGGAAGAAAAGGGCTGCTCGGTTTTGATCGCTGATGCCATCGCCCGTCTATTAGACCTGGCCAGGCTTGGCGTTTCAGAGGAACAGTTATATGACCAGGCCGAGTGCGTGCTGGTATTTGGCGGAGACGGTACAATGCTTTGGACTGCCCGGAGAGTAGTCAGAACGGGCACGCCAATCATAGGTATCAATTTAGGTCACCTGGGATTTCTTACGGAGATAGATGTCCCGGAGGTTCTTCCGGCACTTGAAAAACTGCTGGAAGGACAATACCATGTTGAAGAGCGGATGATGCTTGAAGCCCAGGTGCACAGGCAGGGCAATGTTATCGTGAAACTCGTTGGATTAAACGATGCGGTTATCACTAATAGTTCCATAGCCAGGCTGATCCAGCTTGATACATTTGTAAATGATGAGTTTGTTAATAGATATTTTGCAGATGGAATGATTATAGCAAGCCCAACTGGTTCCACCGCATATTCACTATCTGCGGGGGGACCGCTGGTTACCCCCGATCATGACCTGATCCTGCTTACTCCCGTTTGCTCACATTCTCTTTGGGCCAGGCCGATTGTGATTACTCCCGAGAGTGTCATCAAGGTTGTGCTTGTTTCTGACCGGGGTGAGGGAATGCTTACTATGGACGGGCAGCATGGTTACATCCTGCGGCAGTCCGACCAGGTTGTTGTAAGGCGGTCTGAACAAAAAGCCAAGTTCCTGAGGCTCATCGGCAGAAACTTTTTTGAGGTTTTGAGGAAAAAGCTAAAAGAAGAGGGAGAGCGGGATGTTTTATAATGGGCTGGGCAGCGCTGTTTATTTATCGCATCTATTAATATCAGAAGCTGTTAGATGGGGCGGTACTGTTATAGACGCAACTGCGGGTAACGGTAATGACACTATTTTTTTAGCCAAACTGGTAGGTCCGGAGGGCAGGGTCTTTGCTTTTGACACTCAGGAAAAGGCCCTGCAGGAAACAAGTGCAATGCTCGAAAAAAGTGGATGTGCGGCTCAGGTTACACTTATCAATGCAGGTCATGAGGATATGGACAATTATGTGCAGGTTGCCGTAGACGTGGTAATCTTTAATCTGGGTTATTTGCCGGGCGGAGATCATAACCTGGTTACCTCCGCTGAGACGACCACCAGGGCATTGAGCTCCGCTCTTAAACTTCTGCGTCCCGGTGGCAGGATCGGAATAGTAGTTTACACTGGGCACCCCGGAGGTCGTGAAGAGTGCGAAGCTGTGGAATTACTGGCATCTTCACTAGATAGTATGCTTTTCAACGTGATCAGTTTGACTTTTGTAAACAGGTCCTCTCGCGCACCAGTTGTTATTGTTATTGAGAAGGCAGGTGCTCTTAATGAAAGCAAACCGTCAGCGCAAAATACTTGAAATTATCCGGCGGGCGCCTGTTGAGTCACAGAAAGCTCTTGCCTCAGCTTTAAAGGCAAACGGGTTTAAGGTGACTCAGGCAACGGTTTCAAGAGATATTAAGGAATTGGGTTTGATCAAGGTACCAACTATTAACAACCTATGCTGCTATACTTTTCCTGGAGAACGTGTCACCCCCCGTATAGAGGAGCGTTTAAAGCGCCTTTTTAGGGATTCTGTAATCGGTATGGATTTAAGTGAAAATCTAATTATTATTAAAACCCATCCCGGGGGAGCGCAGGGTGTTGCCTCTGCCATAGACCAGGTTGGCTGGAATGAGATAATTGGCACTGTCGGCGGAGATGATACCATCCTGGTTGTAATCAAGCCGAAAAACGCCGCAGAGAAGGTATTGAAAAGATTTAATAACCTGAACGAGGGGTAATCGAATGCTTCTGAATATTTTCATAAAGGATTACGGTATAATCGACCAGTTAGATATAGAATTTCAAGCCGGGTTTAACATCCTTACCGGAGAGACCGGCGCCGGCAAGTCGATTATAATAGATGCTCTGCAGGTAGCTCTGGGGGGAAGGGCATCTGTAGAACGTATTCGCAGTGGTTCTGAAAAGGCGCTGCTTCAGATAGCTTTTGATACCGGAGGCGTACCAGCTCTCATGACGCTGCTGGAAGAGCAGGGACTGGATATTCCTGAGGACGCCGTTTTAGTGATGGCTCGTGAAATATCCCATTCAGGGAAAAACATCTGCCGCATCAACGGGCAGGTAGTTACTTTGAGTATTTATAGAAAAATTGGCGGAAACCTGGCGGATCTGCACCTGCAGATGGAGCATAATTCCATTCTTGCTCATGAAAGGCAGCGTCAGCTTTTGGACTGCTACGGGGGCAATCAAGTTATCAGTGCTCTTGAGACTGTAAACTTACTATATTCTCAATGGAAGGAAACGCGTGTTAAATACGGAAGCTTAATCCTTGATGCGGCCGAAAGAACCAGGAGAGTCGATACGCTGCGCTATCAGATAGCTGATATTGAGCAGGCCTGCCTGAGGCCTGGCGAGGATGAGGAACTTGAAGCGGAAAAAAAGGTTCTGGTAAATGCGGAGAGAATAAGTCTTCTGGCGAGTCAGGCACATGCATTACTATATGATGGAAGAGCTGAGCAGGCATCAGCCCTGGATTTGCTGGCGCAGGCTGTTGACTCGCTGAAAAGCCTGGTCTCGATGGACCAGCGGGTGGAAATAATGTTTGTTTCACTGGAAAACGCGGTTTATCAGCTTGAGGACGTGGCTATGGGGATGGCTTTATACCGCGACGGCATTGAGAATGATCCAAGAAGGCTGGAGGTTATTGAGCAGCGTCTTGAACAAATAAGAAAACAAAAGAGATTATATGGTGAAACCATACCCGGTGTGCTGAAATACCTGGTCACTGCGAAAAGCGAATTAGACCGGCTTGAAAACACAGAAGTTGCTTTAGAAGATACCAACAGGCTGCTAGAAGAACTTGAAGCTTCATATTGGCGTTCATGCAAGGTATTAAGTGTTGCCAGGAGGGAGGCTGCAGCTGTTTTAGAAAAAGAGGTTGCCCGAGAACTGCTTTCTCTGGAAATGGGCAATGTTATATTCAAAATAGGTTTTCTAAATCTTGAAAGTCCTGCGCTTGGAGGCTCGGAACAGGTGGACTTTTTGATATCCCCTAACCCTGGTGAACCTTTAAAGCCGCTTGCAAAAATAGCCTCTGGCGGTGAGTTGACCAGGATCATGCTGGCGCTTAAGAGCCTGCTTGCGGGAATGGATGAAATACCTGTGCTGGTCTTTGATGAAGCTGATACAGGAATAGGTGGACGTGCCCTGCAGGCCGTAGCGGAGAAAATGTCTCAGCTCGGTCGCCGGCACCAGGTTATTTGCGTTACTCACTCCGCTCATGTAGCTTGCCGCGCGTCAGCTCACCATCATGTTGTCAAAGAATTTGAAGGCGGCAGAACCGTTACAAAAGTTGAACTGCTCGATCCCCGGGAGCGCCTGGAAGAACTGGCCAGGATGCTTGGTGGAAAGGATGTATCTGATATCGCGCGGCGTCACGCTGGTCAAATGCTTGATTCAGCTGTATTGGATAAAGAATCAGAACAATAATTAACCATAAAATAATATAATGCTATAATATATTAAATATTAGCGCCGAGCTTTCAACAATAGCCCGGTTTTTTTATTTTTATTCACAAAATATTAATCTAATATTTACAAATCATAATATACATCAATATAATTGCGATAATGCCAAGTTAAGCCACTATTAGGCGTAATAATTGCGATATATTTAGGTTATATTAATATAGCATCATATTTATTTCTAGTTCATTATTAATTGTAGGTTATTAAATATGTATATAAGTTTTGGAGGTGGGTAAGGCAATAAAATTGGAGGGGTGATGCTTGAAGGGGAAAACCCGCAGCTTTCTGTACGGTATTTTAATATTATTATCCAGTTTGCTGACATATCAAGCTCATGGAATAATGCTTATACCTGAGAAACACTCAGTTGCTGTAGGAGAACCGCTGAAAATTAATTTCCCCGCATCTATTGAAAAAACATTGAAAACTCAAATTTTAGACAAAGATAGCATTCTATTTTTTACAGATAATTATGATCAAAATAGCCAGGTTGCCCTGTTCCAAGAAACAGGACAAGTCCATGTTAAACTGAGCCTGTTTGGAATAATTCCAGTGAAAGACATGCTCGTAAGTATTGTACCACAAGTCAAAGTTATACCGGGAGGCCAGTCAATTGGAGTTTTGCTCCACTCCCAGGGGGTAATTGTGGTGGGTTGTTCCGGAGTACTAGACGAGAGCGGCAATGTAGTCAGACCAGCTGGAGATGCTGGAGTGATGGAAGGAGACATCATATTAAAGATTGATGGCGAGGCAATAAGAAGTGATATTCAAGTTAGGGATTTAGTCGCCCGCGCCGGTTCTTTAGACCAGTCATTAACAATAGAAATCAAGCGAGGCAGTGAAATATTTACAGCTTTGGTGAAGCCTGTTTACTGTAAGGACAGCCTTCGTTACAGGGTAGGCTTGATGGTCAAGGATACTGCGGCAGGCGTCGGGACATTGACCTTCTATGAACCTCAAACTCTTGTATATGGAGCATTAGGTCATCTAATTACCGATATGAGCACGAATCGTCCTGTAGAGCTTTCAGATGGAAAAATCATTGATGCAAATGTGCAGGGTATACACAGGGGAAGGCGTGGTCAACCCGGTGAAAAAATTGGTGTTTTCTTAGGAGATAAGAGGATTAACGGGACAATTACAAATAACACTAAAGTTGGTATCTTCGGATACCTTCAAAAGCCAATTGATAACCCAATTTTTTCGAAGCCGCTGCCTGTTGCTATGATTGATCAGATCAAGGAAGGCCCGGCGGAGATACTTACTGTATTAAAGGATGATAAAGTTGAGAGGTTTCAAATAGAAATAATAAAAATTAATCCTCTGGCAAGACAAGATGGCAAAGGTATAGTGATAAGAATTACCGATCCGCGACTGCTGGAAGTAACAGGAGGTATTGTTCAGGGGATGAGTGGAAGTCCCATTATCCAGGATAATAAGCTCGTCGGCGCTGTTACTCATGTTTTTGTCAACGATCCAACACGGGGGTACGGAGTTCCGCTGGAATGGATGGCCGAAGAATCAGGTCTTCTGAAAAGTTCAGAACAATATGCTAAAAAAACTGCTGCATAGCCCTAATTTAAGTCCAAGATCTGAAGCTAATAATTATTGCGAAATAAACCCTGAAAAGCTGCAGGGTTTATTTTAATATATACATAAAAAAAATTATAAAAAATTAATTTATGAATAGACATAATACGACACGTTTCCCGAAGGTAAATGACACCCAAATATCAAATGATGTAATTCCACACCTTTAATAAAACAGGACTTATGCAGTTGAT
>DFAP01000084.1 GCA_002365855.1 Pelotomaculum sp. UBA3103
TGACATGGGGAGCATCATAAACAATGCAGGAATATCTGGTCATGCAACTAGTCATATTATTGCTTATGAGCCTTGTTCTTGTCGCTAGTCACAGCTTCTTCAAAAGCAGAATCTACTTGCGTACCAGAACCGTTTTTTCGACGATAGGTGTGTCCTTTATCTTGGGGGCATTCTTCCCCTGGGTGCTTTCCACTTTTACCTTGTCCATGGCGTTGCTTATATACCTCGGCATAATCACTCTTTTTGCTTTTGCGTTTAGTTACTGCGACCTTAAAATTACTGCGCGCGGTTCTGCCAATCCGGTAATGACAACGCAACCGGAAAACGAAATAACAGGGCCTGCTCCCGCCGCCACTTCTACCGCCTTTGAATTTAACGAAGAAATCGCCTTAACTGAGGCCTGTGCTACTCTTGACTGTACTGCAGTTGCTGCAGAGGCGGAGAATAATATGGCGTCCGGCATCCCTAATACAGGTTCAACATCCCTGGTTGTATCTCATACTGCTCATGCCGGACAGATCATTCCTGCAGACGAACTTTCCGGTACTATGTCCGAAGCAGATCCGGCTTCGGACGAAACCCAACCTGATCAGAAAACCGTGCACGGAGGGGATATTTGCAGAAACAGCGCTGTTCCCGGTGGTGCACATTTACAGAGTACCCAGGACATTTTTGTAGAGTTTTCGCTTCCCGTATCTGAAAACACCCCGGAAGCAGGTTGGCGGAAAGAAACCCTTGAGCCTGCCAAAGCAGTCTCTGCTGCTGCAGGTGTGACAGGAAAATATGGATTGACACCCGGCCAAGGCGATGTAGTGGGCGATGCGCAGGAAGCTTCTCAACGGGGTACTCTGGAAGGAAATGAATTTATAGAAGATAAATTGTTGCCCTCATTGGAGGCCGCCGAAGAACATTTTGAAAGGTGTGATCTGCCCGCGATGGAACTATCACCGGAAACGAACGAAATAATTCCCGCTAAAAAAACATCTGCCGCGGGGCATGCACCAATGGACGACTTCAATAACTCTGATAAAAACATTTACACATCGCTGGCAGAAGGGCTGCCTCCCGGTGCAGGACCTGCTTACACAGGTAAATTGTCCGAGGAGCTTACCAAAGGCCGCACTGCTGTCGGAAACAGTAAGCCTGCTGCAAAACCGGTGTTGCCTCCGCAAACCATCAACGACAACATTTCTGCCGGTTTTGCGGCTAAAGCAAGTGGCGACATGGCCACTGCGCTGGTCAGTTTTATTAATGCTTTCAGACTTAATCAGGAACCTCATGCAGCTGTGGCTCTTGCTGTGGAAATAAGCAACATTTACCAGGAACTGGGTCATTATCCCCAGGCAAAGCTGTTTATTAAGTCACTTCTTGAGCAGGAGCATTTAAATGTCACCCCTTTGCGGCAACAGCTTGAATACCGTTTACTGTATCTTGACACCTTGAACAAACTATTAGAAGTTGCCAACATGCCAAACGCTCCTTATTCCAAGGTGCCTAATTTAGTTAAAATAAAAGCAAATATTGACACTACCAAAAGAAATAACCAAGGGGGTATTTAATTGAAAAGCAGCCAGCAGATTCTAGGATTACCGGTTATGAGCATCGAAGAAGGGCTCCAAATCGGGGAGGCAAATCATCTGGTTCTGAACCAGCGTGGCACCGTTGATTTTGTCATGATAAAAGACAAAACGTGGTATCTCGGTTTAAAAACCATACCTTTCAACACAGTGCAGGGCTTCGGTGAAAATGCCCTGACCGTTGCTGTAAGTTCAGTTCTTATTCCGGCACAAGACAACAGCCAGGCAGTTGAATTGCTTAAAAAGGGCTTCTATTTGAACGGTCTGAAAGTGATCTCCAACAAGGGTAAAATCCTGGGTGTCATAAGTGAATACTACTTTGAAGAAAACACAGGGAATATCACAGGATGCCAAATAATTCTCAAAGGCAGCGAGAGCCCGGCCGGCGTAATTTCCAGACAGAGTATATCCTGACTTTCGGTCTTGATTACCTGGTGGTTGAGGACGGCGTTGAGGGCAAGCTGGTATCTGAAATGGAAGTAGGCGTTGAAGCTACACCCACCGCTGAATATAGACCGGTAAAAACAGAAGAAACACCGGCTGCGCCCAAGACTCAGTCTGCACCGGCTGACGAACAGGACAACGACCAGCAGTCTGTCAAAGCTCTCAAACATTTTGAAGAGCAGCAGCGTCAGTACCTCTTGGGGAAAAGGTTGACCATGCACATCTTTGCCGAAAACGGCGATATTATAGCAGAAGAAGGCCAGACCATCACCGTTGAAATTATCGAGAAAGCCGTAGCTGCCAACAAATATGTCCAACTTACAATGAACGTACGTGAATAAAGCTAGATGAAAATGATACCGCTCCTAAAAAATACCGTATTCCTTGCTTCCCTGCTGTTGGTTCAATCTGTTGTAGGAATTCTGGGAACTGCTATTGCCCTGGAAAACAAATACAATTACATAATACAGCAAGGTGTAAACGCAGCAGGCATTAAGGTTGGTGGCCTAAGTACGGTTGAAGCTGCTGAAAAGCTTGAACGCAGCTTACCTTCCCCGGCCGAAAGCACTCTTAAGATTCAAGCCGGTGGTAAAAGTTACTCTTTTAAATTGTCTGATATTGACGGTAAGTATGATTACCACTCTACGGCTGTAACAGCTTTCAAGTACGGGAGAGACGATAAAGATGTTATTCAGTTGACGTCCTTGTTAAAGCTCAGGGCTGAGCCTGCTGACGTTCCCGCAAAAATCGTCTTTTCTGAGGACAAATTAGCAGCAATAATACAAACCCTCAAAACTAAATGGGACAGCCCGCCTAAAAACGCCAATATCAGTTTGTCAAATGAAGAAGTAGAAATAACCGATGAAAAAGTCGGCTACAGACTTGATTTTGACAAGACTTTTGAACAGGTGCGGCTGGCTTTGTCCAATGGTAAGTTACAGTTGCAAGCGAGCGGCCAATGGCTGGAACCGGACGTAAAAGCTGCTGATTTAAGTATTGTTGACGCGCTGCTAGCTGAGTACGTCACCATCTTTGACGAAAATGACAGGAACAGGTCCCACAATATCTCGCTGGCAAGCGCTGCCATCAGTGGCTCCCTGGTCAAGCCGGGGGAGACTTTTTCACTCAACCAGCGCCTTGGACCTCGCGGAGCGGAGAACGGCTATTTAAAGGCGCCTGTTTTTATCCAGTCACAACTTGTCCTCGATTTCGGAGGCGGCATCTGCCAGGTGGCTAGCACCCTGTACAATGCTGCTCTTCTAGCCAACCTGGGCATTATAGAAAGATACTCCCATCCTCTTCCGGTTAACTATGTGCCACCCGGTCGTGACGCCACCATTGCCGGAGATTATCTGGACCTGAAATTTCTGAACAACACTGGCGCCCCGGTTTACATCTCCAGCAATATTGAAGGCGGAACGCTGACAATCAGCATATTTGGGGCAAAAATTACTGAAAATAGGGAAGTTCGCATTACTACTGAGAAATCGGTCATACAACCTAAGGTTGTGCGGAAACATGACTTAAGTTTGACGGAAGGTGAAACCAGGATGATAAACCAAGGCAAAACTGGGTACATGGTGAAAGTTTACCGGGAAGTAGTCGTGGGCGGGGAGATTAAAACCAGAACCTTGATTTCCAGCGATTATTTCGAGCCGAGTAACACAGTTCTTTTAGTCGGCCCAGAACCTGGAGAAACTGAAAAGTAAAAGAGGCTGTTCACACAGCCTCTTATCATTGTTTAAATGGAAAAAAATTGGTTAGTTTAGTAAGGTGGAGGGGCGGGGATATTGAGAATTTTTTCTATTGGGGACGTCCATCTTTCTTTCGTTAAACCTGTAGACACGGAGCATTGGGATAGTGTTGAGGCCAGCAAGCCGATGGATGTTTTCAGCGAAGTTTGGCGTGAGCACTACCGGAAGCTGTTTTATAACTGGGTTGATCTAGTGAGCGATAAGGATATTGTATTGTTAACCGGTGATATATCGTGGGCGATGAGGCTTGGGGAGGCGCGTCACGATCTTGATTTCCTCGGCTTACTGCCGGGTACTATCGTCTGTATCCAGGGGAACCACGATTACTGGTGGCAGAGCGTCTCCAAGGTCCGGGCGGCGCTGCCGCCGAACATGAGGGTTATTCAGAACGACCATTTTTCAATAGGATCACTTGCAATATGTGGTACCAGGGGATGGTACTGTCCCGGGGCGGAAGTCTTCAGGCAAGAGGACCTGAAGGTTTACCGGCGGGAGCTGGCCCGCATGGAAAATTCCTTGAAAAGTGCGAGCCCGGAAACGCAAGATATTATTGTAATGACTCATTTTATGCCAACAAACGACAGACACGAAAAGAACGAATTCATTGAGATGTTCCAGCGCTACGGTGTTAGCGCCGTTATCTACAGCCACCTGCACGGCGAATCGACACGGTTGCGCCTGCCGGACTTTGCCTGGGGTATAAATTTTTATCTTACCAGCGCGGATTATTTGAACTTCACTCCCGCTGTAATTTTGGAAAATATAAGCATGATTTAAGTATTTTTCCTTGAAACAAGTGTGATATTTTGACGAGCGTGTCTCGTTATATTAGAAAGGGCTAATATGAGAACTAGAGCTGTACTGTTTGATTTGGACGGAACCCTGGTTGATTCCCTCCCCCTGATCGTCAGGACCTACCGTCAAGTTTTTGCCGAGATGGGCATACCGTGGGGAAACGATGATGTGGTTAAAATGATCGGGCTGCCGTTGATTGAGATAGGCAGGCATTTTGCGCGAGAAGCGGCGGCTCATTTTGAAGAAAGGTACCAGTATTACTATCACCGGGACCTCGCTGTGTATACTAAATTATTTCCGGAAACCCTGGAAATGTTAGAACAGCTAAAAAAGCGCAGAATAAAGCTGGGCATAGTAACATCCAAAGGAAAGCCAGGCACTTTAAGAACAACCGCCTTCACCGGATTGGACCGTATAATGGACGTAATCGTTACGGCTCATGATGTTACCAGACATAAGCCTGATCCGGAACCCCTTTTGAAAGCCCTGAAGCATTTGGATATTAAACCTTTCCGTTCACTTTATGTGGGCGACAGCAGGTTTGACATCCTAACCGGCAGGAATGCAGGCGCCAGGACTCTTGGGGTTACCTGGGGACTGGGAAGCCGTGCCGAATTAGAGCGCCTGCTTCCGGACGGAATTATTGAACGTTGGGAAGACCTGGCAGGTTTCATGTAAAAGGTTGCAATAAGTAAGCCGGGGGAAAATGGGTTTGATCATCGGCGTTTTAACTATAGAACTTTTCCTGGGAGAAGCACAATCACTTAAAGAAAAAAGGAAGATATTAAAAGGCCTGCTGGAACGGATTAAGAACCGCTTTAATGTTTCCGTGGCCGAGGTCGCCGGGCAGGATACCTGGCAAAGCTCAACGGTAGGGATATCCTTTGTAAGCTGCGAACAGGCGCATGTGCACAAGGTCTTTGCCTCTATCGTGAGGTTTATTGAGAGCCAGGGTACTGTGGTAATCACTGACTATCGGACTGAGCTTTTATAGGCGAGGCTTTGTATACATATAAACGGGACAAACATTCCTGGCGGCAGACCCGCGATTACCTGGCACGGTGATTGTCAAGAAAGTTG
>DFAP01000126.1 GCA_002365855.1 Pelotomaculum sp. UBA3103
TTTCAATGTGCGAAAGTTGAGATATTAACTTATATAATTAACTTCTGGATGCCTGGCAATATTTTTGAGGGAAGGAATTGCAGTGAAATATAAAAAGTATTTTATCAGTGATGATGAAAAAGAAAAAATCATAGAGGAGATAAAAAATATTCTAAGCGGCTTGCCGGAAATCACTTTTGCCTATGTCCACGGCTCTTTAACGGATCAGAAAAGCTTTGGAGATATAGACATCGCAGTATATTTAAAAGAAGAAATCTGAGCGAGCAAATGATAAACTATGAAATAGAATTGGAGATTAAGCTGGAAGAAACCTTAAAGTATCCAATGGACGTCAGAGTACTAAACTATGCGCCTCTTTCATTCCAATATCAAGTTATAAAGAATGGAAATCTGTTGTTTGAGAAAGACGGGGACTGCCGAGTGGATTTTCAGACAAAAACGTTGGACTTCTACTTTGATTTTGCGCCTTTTCGAAAACAATATTTGAAAGAGGTGCTCGGTTTTGAAGATTAAAGAAGATAAGGTTAGAAAATTAACCCACGAGTTAAATTGTTCATTCAGATTTTGAGCTATACCAGGGCGGAGCAAGTTGCACCGCTAATTCATCTTAACTATCCGAGCCAGCAGAGACCTGTCGCCTGGAAATCCCGTGACAGGATCCAGGTCCTCGCTGTCGGTTAAATAGTTGACATTGGCTTCACTCCAGCCATGCGGGATATAGATAACCCTAGGGTCAATATCATCGGTTAGTTTTACTTTTAGCTCTATGCTTGCCCGTGGTGATTCAACAAGCACAGCATCCCCGTCTTTAAGGCCCATATCTTTTGCTTTATCCTTATGCACCTCAACAAGCGGTTCTGGATTCAGGCGGCGCAGTGACGGCATGTTTCGATAACGTGAATGCAAGTAACCTAAATTTCTCGCGCCTGTCGAAAGCACAAACGGATATTCAGCGGCCTTTTCCGGGGTTGATTCCGGGCTTTCAGCCGGATCTTTGTAAACCGGCAGGGGATCATATCCATACTTTTCAAGCTCTTCCGAGTAAATCTCAACTTTCCCTGTAGGTGTCTTAAAACCCGATGTTTCATAACTCTTTTCAATACGCTCAGCATAAACAAAACCATGGGGATTTTGCTTCAGTTCTTCAGTTGTCAGGCTTATTGGCTTTAATCTGCAGTTTGTTGCGCTTTCCTCATCCAACAAAGGCAGGATGTATTTGTACCCAACTTTTTCAACAAGCTCTCTCCAAAAATCCCAGTCAGACATGCACCCTTCTTCCCGGTATACTTTTTCAGCCAGACCAATTCTCGGCGGTCCAAAGACAGGCGAACTGTCCCACAACTCACCTCTGCTTAAGAAAGTCGCCGCCGGCAGCACAATATCAGCCAACCTGGCCGTATCGGTCATAAAATGATCAACTACCGCGAGGAATTCAAGACGGGGGAGCGCTTCCTTTAATTTTCCCGCGTTTGGCCATGTGAGCAGGGGATTACTGCCGGAAACGATCATTCCTTTTAAAGGATACGGTTTGCCTTCAAGAATAGCTCTGGAATAGATATTGGCCTGGGCATTGTTGGTATGCTTGAAAAACAGGGGGTACTCATTCTGACCAATGGCCGTTTTATTATTCCATTTAATGTTTTTTAAAGTTAAGGGGGCTAGTTTTACCGATGGTCCAAAGAGCGCGCCTCCTGTAATATCGAGGTTGCCTGTCACAGCCTGCATAATCGCTATTGCGCGGGCAGCCTGAAAACCGTTTGTGTTTAGCTCAACAGCTATTCCAGGGTAGATGCAGGCGGGTGGGGATTGAGCATAAAGAACCGCGGCCTCCCTGATATTTTCCGCTTTAACCCAGGTAATTTTCTCGACTGTTTCCGGGGGATACTCTGTGATCAGATCAACGAGCCTGTCAAAGCCGGTCGTCCAGCTTTCAACAAATTTCTGGTCATAAAGGTTTTCTTTAACTATGACGTGCAGCAATCCCAGGGCCAGGGCGCCTCCAGTGCCAGGCCTTATCTGCAGGTGCAGGTTTGCCCTCTTAGCAGTTGCAGTTTTTTTCGGGTCGACGACAATCAACCTGGCCCCACGCAGAAGAGCCTTGTTGATAAAGTCCATTAAGGGCGGACAGGAAGAAGAAGGATTATAGCCCCACAGGACGATGCAGTTGCTGTTTGTATAATCTGGAATGGGCAGAACTCCGTAAGTAATCACGTTTGCCATCATTTTAGATATGTGGCAGTGGCTTCCGGCAGTTGAAAAATTAGGTGTTCCATAGGCCCTGCAAAATCTTTCCGCGTAATGTGCAAATTGTTTGCCAACCCCGGCTTGGCCTACATGGACCGCCAATGCTTCAGGCCCGTAACTATTCTTAATCCTGGTTATGTTTTGCACGACAAAATCAATGGCTTCACGCCAGGAAACCTCCTGCCACTGGCCTTGACTGGTTTTTTTCACAGGTGATTTCAGGCGGTCAGGAGCCTCAATTAGCTCTTTGACCGCCCTTCCTTTCGGGCAGAGGTATCCCCGGCTGACAGGATGATCCGCCTGGCCTTCAATTTTTAGAATCCGCTCCATGTCGAACGTTATCTTCATGCCGCAGCCGGCGCTGCATATTCCGCAAGTTGTTGTTACAGTACTCTTCATTAGTTATTCTTCCTATTCTACAGCGTTATGACCTGGTCAACTCCTGCTCCGCCCAGAGCGGCGTAAAGCTGGGGGAAACAGCCAATCTTAGCGCCTGGAATTAGCTTCTCCTCTATGCCGCGCTCGATGGCGCACTGGTCGCAGGCCATCAGCAGCATCCCGTTCATTTCCTGGATCTGTCTTAGCATTTCTCCTATTGAATTTCTAATCTTTTAGTACTTTTATTTATAATTTTTGACGGGGAGAAGTCGGATTCGAACCGGACTCCTACCTGCGTGACAGGCAGACAAACGGGTTTGAAGCCCGCAGGGGACCATCCCCATTTCTCCCCACAGAGACAATTTGAAATCCCTCCAAGTATATATGATTAGACATACAGGTTATTCTTTCAGCTCTTTTTTGCCCTCAATCTATCCTGGGCGAGCAGGGCAGCGCCGATAGCGCCGGCCAGGTGGGACTGGGGAACAACGATTATTTCCCTGCCCATTTCCCTTGCTAGGTACTCTTTAACCCCGTCATTTTTTGAAACACCGCCGGTAAAGGTAATCCTGCTGCCTTTGCCCAACCTTTCCGCCATGGCGGCAACCCTGTTTGCAACGGATTTATGAATGCCGGCAACGATACTTTTTTTCGCAACCCCTTGGGCCAGCAGGCTGATCACTTCCGACTCGGCAAACACGGTGCACATGCTGCTGATCTGCGCGGGCTCAGCGCCATGGGACAGATCGCCAAGTTTGCTGACATCTGACCCCAGCGCGGCGGCCATGACCTGTAAAAACCTCCCGGTACCAGCTGCGCATTTATCGTTCATGGCAAAATTCGTAACGTTTCCTTTTCCGTCCGTGAGGATCACTTTGCTGTCCTGCCCGCCGATATCGATGACCATATCGGTACCGTCCACAAGGTAATGGGCGCCCCTGGCGTGGCAAGTAATTTCAGTAACGGCCTTGTCTATAAACGGCACTGATATACGCCCGTATCCAGTCCCTATGACATAGTCAATATCCTCACGGGTAAGGCCCGAGGCATTAAGCAGCTCTTCAAAGGATTTTGTTCCCGAATCCCTGGGGCTGCACCCCGTCGGTATGGCCAGGGACTTTAATTCAGTCCCATTTAGAAGCACCGCCTTGGTCATGATCGAGCCGACATCAATACCAACAGTAAGCATATTTATCTGTCAACTCCCGCCGAGCATTTCTATGAAGGCCGAGATCCTTGTCTTGAGCTGCTCTAAGTCTGAATTTGAGTAATCTGTTTCCAACTGGATGCAGGGGATCCCGAATCTTTCCCTGACCCGTTCCCGGACCAGCTCACCCTCAATAATGTAGGTATGGCAGGCCTGCCAGCTCAGGTCCACTACTCCGTCAACACTGTATTCACCAATCAGCCTTTCTATTAAATCAAGCCTTTCGCTGTTGGGTGACATGCAGGAGCAGGGTATTTTCAGGTACCTCTCGGCGATTGCCTCCATCGGGTCCCTGCTTTCATCTTCGTCTACAAGGTATTCCAATGTCTTGATACCGCTGCAGCTTTCAAAGCAGACAACACTGCCGCCGCACTCTTCCAACAGCCTGATTACTTTTTCCGAGCCGATCCCTACCGGGCAGCCGGTCAAAAGAATACGCGGTGTTCCTGCCGCGAAAGGGGAGAACCCCTTTCCGGCTATATCTTCAATCTCGTCTGTGAGCTGGTTAATTAGGCTGATTCCGTCTTCCTTGTCGACATTGAATCCTTTCATCCATATAGCCGTGATCATGTCAAGTCCGGAAAGGGGGGCGGGGTCAATCCTATTCATAGCATGTAGCCTCTTCATGGCAGCCCGCTCTCTGTTGAGCAGCTTGATTGCGGCACGCAGGTTCTCAACGCTGATTTCCACGCCCAGGTTTTCCTCCAGCTTATTCTTTAAAATATTCATTTCTTCCATCCACCATTTCAGGGCGCCGGGCCTGTCCGTACCCTGTGGAAGGTGCATCACGTGCAGCGGCTTATACCGGCGCAGGAGTTCAAACATCTTTTTCTTGCCGTCACAGGTGGTTTCCGCGATGATGAAATCAGAAAAGTGGAAGAAAGGGCAGGTATCTGTGATGGCAAATCCAAAGCTTGACTTGATCAGGGGGCACAGGTTGCGTGGCAGTACTTTTTCCGCAGCGGCTATGGGCTCGTGCCTGGTCCCGCACAAGCTTACCGGCAGTGCTCCGGCAGCCAGAACCAGCTCCTGGGGGCCGTAAGCGCAGTACATCCCTACAATCTTTTTATTCTCCTTCTTGGCGTGTTCAAGGGCCAGAATATTTTGATCCCTCAGGTCCTCAACAATTCTCATCGAGCCTGGTCTCATAGACAATATCTCCTTTAATGTCAAGTCAATATGATTTAAGTAAGAGGCATTCATTGTAGGTTTATAAAATACCTGCATGAGACCTATTCAATTATTAAATAGTAAAGAAGTTGAAAATTATAATGTTTTATTTGTAAAAACTGTAAATCCGCAGCTTAAAAGTTGAATTCCTGGTTAGTTATTCCTTACATAAATACCTAGAAGAACAGCATAAAATATATTTTTTCGACAATATTGGTTTAATAATATTTTTAAATAACCCCTATAAAGGATATTTTTTATTTAGAGGGAATTAATTATTTGTGATTTATCTGGAAGAATTTTAAAACATTCCAAAACCATGCAAACGATAGGATGTAGATTAGCTGTGTCACAAAGCATTGAGCCTGCCATAAAAATTGTCCACATGAGCAAGTCCTTCGGTAATATCGAGGCTTTACGCGATGTCAGCCTGGAAATTTATTCTGGTGAAATACTGGCTATTGTTGGTGACAATGGCGCTGGAAAAAGCACCCTCATCAAAATTTTGGCAGGTGCGTTAACGTCCGATGAGGGGCAGATAATTATTGGAGATAAAAGTTACAATTTCTTGTCGCCAGGGAGAGCAATCAGTCTGGGGATATCGACGGTATACCAGGATCTTGCCCTGGTTGACTGTCGCGATGTGGCAAGCAATATCTTTTTAGGCAGGGAACCGGTTTATGCGGGCTTTTTGGTAGACAGGCGCAAGATGCAAAAAGAAGCCGCCAGAATTTTAGAAGGACTCCAGATCAATATCCCCTCGTTGAGCACGCAGGTAGGGCTACTATCCGGTGGGCAGAGACAGGGGGTGGCGGTGGCAAGAGCCGTTTACCAGGGAGGCAAGGTAATTATATTTGATGAGCCGACTGCTGCTATGGGGCTTCAGGAATCTGCTAAGGTAATCAAGTTACTGTTAAAACTGCGTGAAGAAGGTATGGCTGTAATTGTGATCAGTCATAACCTGAACCAGGTTTTTGAGATCTCCGACCGTATATGTGTGATGTGTCACGGCCAGGTTGTGGCTATATGCAAAACTAAAGAAAGCCTGCCGAATCAAATTGTGGGGCTTATAATGGGTGCTACAGTCAAAGAAGCATACAACGCGGCAGGAGTGTACTCTGATGAAGCAATATAAAAGATTCTTAATGATGTGGGATCAAACGTTTTCGCAGATTTTACTCGGGCTTGTATTACTTATAACCGTAATCTTGTTAGGTTTGGCATCCCCATTTTTTATGACCTGGGATAACTGGCGCAACATCCTTGATCAAAGCGCCCTGCAGGTGATCATCGCGGTAGGGATGACCTTTGTCATCTGCACCGGAGGGATTGATTTGTCAGTTGGCTCGATAACTGCATTGAGCGGGGTATGCATGGCTGTAGCCATGCACGCAGGTGTTTCTGTAGAGATGGCTGTTTTCCTGGGTATCATTGCAGGGGCTATTGTTGGTATGGGCAATGGCCTGCTGATCTCCCGGCTCAATCTCAATCCCTTTATAGTTACCCTGGGCACGATGGCAGTGGTAAGGGGTGTGGCCTTGATCATCACAAAGGGGATACCTATTTATGGTTTTCCCAGGGAATTCACCTGGTTGGGCAATGGCCATATCGGACCATTAAACCCGCCGATGTTGATGGCGGTTTTCATTGCTTTGCTTGGGGCTCTGGTTTTAAATCAAACCAAACTAGGTAATTATACCCTCGCTTTGGGTGGCAATGAGGAAGCTTTGAGGCGCTCTGGGGTCGCCCACAAGCTGTACAAGCTCATCATTTACACAATTTGCGGCATAACAGCCGCTATGGGTGGCATGGTCGTTACCGCCCGTTTGAATACCGCAGAACCACTGGCCGGTTCGATGTTCGAACTGGATGCCATAGCTGCGGTTGTGCTTGGTGGTACTGATATGAAAGGAGGTAGGGGAAGCATCACCGGAACGGTTATGGCTTGTTTGTTGTTGGGGGTATTGCGCAATGGCCTGACTATTTTGAGCATACCTTCTTATTACCAGCAGTTAGCCATAGGTATTATTATTCTGGTGGCAATCATTATTTCAGAGTTGCGGCTTAAGAATGCCCCAGGTCACGGAAATACCATTTACTTAGGAGGGTAAATATGAGAAGAAACAAACACATATTAGCTGTTTTCCTTCTGGTCATCTTTATGTTGACTCTGGTCGGTTGCGGCGGAAAGAGCAATGAAAGCAAGGTGGTTAACCAGGGTAATGATCCGGCCAAGCAGGTCTCAGACCCCAAAGTTGAAGAAAACGAGAAAATATTGATGGATCAATTGCAGCCCCTTCCCGAGTTCAACAAAGGCGAAAAAATTGGCATTTTGGTCATTACCCTGGCCAACCCTTACTGGGTGACCTTAAAAGGGTCTTATGAACTTGCCGCCAAGGAATTGGGAGTTAATGTTGAGGTAATGGCAGCTCCTACCGAGGGAGACACCAAATCACAGTTGGAGACACTGCAGGCCATGACCGCCAAGGATTACCAGGGCTTAATCATATCGCCAATAGAACCATATAATCTGGTGCCCGGCGTAGTAAGCGCAAATAAAAAAGGAATCAAGGTAGTCAACCTTGGTCCTGGAATCAATGTGGACGCTGTCGAAGAAGCCGGCGGCAAGCTGGACGGGCGTATAACTGTAGACTTTGCAGAACAGGGTCAGAGGGCCGCCGAATATATTGTTGAAAAAATCGGCAAGGATGGCGGCAAAGTAGCTATTATTCAGGGCATCCCAGGCGCAGGTCAGAGTGAAGGCAGGACTGCGGGTGCCAAAAAAGTTTTTGAAGATACCCGGGGGATTGAGTTGGTTTCGATTCAACCCGGTAATTGGGATAGAAACACCGCTTATAATATAGCTACGAACTTATTGCAAGCCCATCCGGATCTTAAAGGCATATTTTGCTGCAATGATGTCATGGCTTTAGCCGCAGCAGACGCCCTGACAGCTGCCGGCAAGAGAGACGGGCGCATTATCTTTGGCGTAGACTTTATTGATGAAGCGAAAGAAGCAATTGCCGCCGGTAAACTTGACGGCAGCATAGCCTAT
Organism: Pelotomaculum sp. UBA3103; assembly: GCA_002365855.1. Classification (GTDB taxonomy): domain Bacteria; phylum Bacillota; class Desulfotomaculia; order Desulfotomaculales; family Pelotomaculaceae; genus UBA3103. The sequence goes on from DFAP01000126.1 coordinate 8,055, forward strand.
TCTATGGACGCCTACGCCAAGGCAGGGATAATCCTCTGCTTAAAAACCATCCAGGGGATGGAAGTACCGAAACAGGTAAATAGCCCGCTGGCAGTAGTAACCAGAGAAAATATCCAAGAATACCAAAACTGGCATTAAATAAATATTATAGAATCGGCTTGCTAATATGCAGCCGGTTCTTTTTATGCCAGTCCAAGCGTAAGTGGGATGGTGGAAGAATTGAAACTCGAAATGGCGCTCAAGGATATGGCCTTTGCACTTGGATGGGATTATTGCGGTTTTGCAGACTTAACAGCACACCATTCTTACATGGAATGGTTTTGCGGTGATTTTATCCGTCAATTTCCAATGGCAGTCTCACTAGTTTACCGTCTTTCTGACGCGGTAGTCGATGCCATAGAAAGGCAGGAAAAAGACAAAATTCTCTCTTTTCACAACTATAATTACTATGCGGTTGATTATCTTCAAAATACCGGAGCAGTTAAAATTGCCCGTATGCTAGAGAGGAACGGATGGATGGCATATCCAGTGGCTGCATCATTTAGCGTACACAACGATCGTTTGGCAGGACTTGTATCACATAAACTGGTGGCTAGACTGGCAGGTTTGGGATGGATTGGGAAAAACGGTCTTTTCTTGACACCAGAGGACGGACCCCGCGTGCGCCTGTCCACTATTCTGACCGACGCTTCGCTAAAGACAGGAAAGGTGATGGAATCAGGCTGTCGTGCCTGTCAAATATGCACCCTGGCTTGTCCGGCAGGGGCCATTAAGGGCGATGAATTCAGCGAAAGCAAGACAGATACAGATCGATTTGACCCTAAGCGTTGCTACGATTTTATGGAAAAACGAAAAAAGGTTTGGGGAATTGAAATTGAACGGTGTGTATGCGGTTTATGTGTAGCTGTTTGCCCTTACGGAAAAAGAAAAAACAATGTGTAAGTGATATAAAATTATTCTATTTAAAACTTATCAAGAAAGTACATTTTTACAGCGGAATAAAAGGCTGCCGACATCACTTTTGTCGACAGCCCAAAGCCCCTTCGAAGGATTTATTTGTGTAATAATTATGCTTTTTTACCGGCCAGCATCTCAAAAAACGCCTCGATTCTTGTTTTCAGCTGCCCCGAGTCCTCCTGGCTATAATCCGTTTCAATCTTCAGCAGGGGGATATTGTGTTCTTTTAAAACAGTTTCCACCCGGTTAGATTCAATCATGTATGGATCGCAAAATGCCAGGGAGCAGTGGATGATCCCGTCGGCCTTGTATTCTTTAGCCAACGATACCAGTTTGTCAGTTCGGGCAATATTGGGTGTGAAGCAGGCGCAGTTTATATCAAGATACCGTTCTGCAAGGGTTTCAACCAATCTTTCGATGTTTTCGCCCTCTTCAGGCACGGTGTTTTCGAAGTAGCGCAGACCTGTACACATTTCTTCGGCTACAATTACGGCGCCGGTACTTTCGATAATATGCGGCACTTTCCAGTTTGGGACAGCCATCGGTGTGCCGGACACAATTATCCGCAGCGAGCCTTTATCGCCGACACCTTTACCTTCACCTACTCTGGTTTCCAACTCGTCGCAGAGAAGGTTCACCTGTGAAGTAAACCTGTCAACATCATCATACATAGCGATCTGTTCTATGAGGAGACTGTCCTTGCCGCTAATCGGAGCAGGATTGCTTCGACGCAGGTTCGACATGCGCAGCAGTGCCCGGCGCTTGTTATTAACATCCCTGATTGAACGTTCCAATGAGTCGAAGGTAATACTGTTTCCCGTTGTTTCCTCGACTTTAGATAGGAATTCCTGGAATTCGCTGAGCCACAGGGTTTTATCTTTTTCGCGTTTCATCTGAGGGGTCTCAATAACATGGACTGGCACATAGTCGTTTAAGATTTCAAAGGCCTTCTTTTTGCCATCGCAAGTAGTTTCTCCCACGACCAGATCACATGACTCGAAATAAGGGCAGACTTTACCCAGTTTGAATCCCATAAAGGATTTAATAAGCGGGCAGATATTTCTTGGCAGTACTTTTTCCGCATGTGCGGCGCCTATTTCAACTCCAGAGCACAGTCCAACGCATATGCCGCCTGCGGCACGGACTATTTCTTCCGGCACAAAAACGCAGAATGCTCCTACTACTTTTCCACCTTTAGCTTTGTGCTCCTGCAGTTCCTGGACACGCAGCCCATGTATCTCGCTCACAACAAAATCGAAATATTCCATACCGTCCGGCCTGTTTTGCTGTTTCATATAAACTTCCCCGTAGGTAGGCGGCAGGATCTTCATCAGTTGGTCGTGTGCTTCCAGGTCAACCCCGATGGATTCCCACATTTGCCGGTAGTCATTTGACATAAGCAGCACTCCTTTTTTTAATTTGTTAATCATATTAACTTAGCGCTTGGCACATTGATTTATAGCTATGAATAATATTTCTTTTGCAACATTGATAAACCTTTATTAATCTCATTTGAATATTTTATATATGTTGGCGACAGCATTGAGAAGATTAATTAATTTTTGTGCATTCTAAAACACCTTTATTTACCTTCAATCCAAAATTAACGAAAAGAAGGCCCAACTACTTAGGCGCAATTTTTTAGTGGCTTAAAATGAGCGTTATAGTTGTAAAAAATGTTATAAACTGGATGTTTTTTTGTTTAATACTTACAAAAACAGTAATATAAATTTAATTCTATGAGTTTTTGAAACGGTAAGAGGACTCATCAGTTAAAGGAGTCCTCTTGTTTAAAAGATTATTTATTTTTAAATATTAGTGTAAAAAAATAACATGGCGGGAACACAGTATTATTTATCAGCCAGTTCCAGTATCCTGGCCAGGGTTTTTTCCCTGCGTGCATCTATTGCATCGAAATCCATGTAAGGGATGTAGTAGTTTTCCAACTCGTCATGCAATTTTTTCGCCCGGCCGATAAACGATACGGCCTGTTCCATACACTGCCGGTACATGCCTCTTGCGGCGCCTTTTTCGGCCAGGTAAGCCTCGTTGATTAAGGGGTCCACGCAGGCCATGGTGTCGATAGTGCAGTCATAGCGCTTGGGGTAGTAGATATGAGGCTCAACATTGTTTATTACCGCAATATTTAACTCATAAATTACCAGGTGGTCTATGGAATTTGGGTTCAGCGCGCAGTGAAATGCAGTTGCGTTATAACCCCGGGCTAACGCCGCTTCCATCAGGCGTTGGACCAGGATAGACTTACCAGTCCCGTCATCACCATTGATGATATAGCGCTTATTCAGACCGCCGACTATTGTTTCCAGGTGACTAACAGGCCCGTCAGGGGTGATAGCGGTAGCAAACAGGTGACGCGCCTTGGGGTTATCTGTGAGCCTGGGTTTGCCCTCGAATATTTCATGGGTCAGCTCCAGCGCCATCCTGTTGAATGCACCCACATTGAAAGCGCCGCTGTCAACATAATAAGATTCCACTTCGTCAAGGAAAAGCTTCGCGCCGGCAAGGTAGGTATAAGCGTGTTTAAACAGGCGTGCGATTTCTTTGCCGCAGGAGAGGATAGCTTTTTTATTCTTACCTATGCCCTGAATATCCCAGTGTTCGCCAAGGTTGATAATCTCGTCAAAAGCGCCTGGATTCTTTGGGTCCACTATATGCGGGGCCGTACCATCAAGCATTGCCACGCCAATAGACGGAATGCAGATGCCGTCAAGCGAGCCGTTGTCGGATGAACAGCAGTGGTACTCAAGGTCATATCCACGCTCCAGCAGCTCCTGTCCGATTTTGCGCATGAAAGTTGATTTGCCGACACCCGGACCGCCCTTCAGAATAAAGATTCGTGAGGCGTCATTTTCAATAATATTATCGTAAAAGGAATAAAATCCATAGGCCGTATTGCCCCCTGGAAACATTTTTACAAACTTGCCTTTACCCAATAAATTTTCGCCTCCTTTTAATTAATAGGTTTTCGGACTTCGCTATTATCAGAAAAATAGCTTTCCTCCCTGTCCGAAGCAAAGAAAACACCGGGAAAACGGTACGAACGAATTTTTGCTTTCCCTGGCGTTCTTACCTCAGATTATTAAATTTCGAACATACAGTATAATATATGTATACTTTACAACTATATGTTACCCGGACTGCAAGTGTTTTGCCTTTTGATGGCCTGTTATGAACGTTTTCTATGTAAACGGAGCCGGTGATAGCACACCCATTAATTCCCTCCAAGAAAACGGTAAGCTGATAAATGAGTTGTCACCACTCTGGTACTATGTCAGAGCCGACGATTCCCTGGAAGAAAAAAGATCAACGCGTTCTGGGAGGTCGTCAATTGCAAGTTTTAAATATTTAATGGATATATTAATAAGCTACATCGTTTGACATATGCTATCTTTTTTAAAATGTCCATGTTACAATACATAACAACTACAGTGGGATAGTATGTTTAATATGCTTTTTTGAAAGGTGCGTCCTATGTTCGGGACCAGGATAGTCATCGCCGATGCTGACACTGGTTATCGGAAAACGTTAAAAGACACCCTGTTACAGGCAGGTTATCTTGTGACGGGTGAAATAGGGGACGCACGCAGCGCCCTCAGGGTTATTTTTCAAACAGAGCCCGACCTCGTGATCATGGACTCAAAATTGCCTGGTTCTGAAGGGTTGGGGATCGTCAGGCTGATTGAAGAACACCGTGCGGCTCCATTGATCCTGCTGGCCGAGTCCCACGACCAGAACATTCTGGAAGAGGCAAAAGGTTTCTGGATCTTCGGATACCTTGTAAAACCAGTAGCTGACGTACAGCTATTTCCGGCTATTGAAATAGCTATCGCCAACTTCCGTAAGTTCATTGATCTCGAAGAGGAAAATAAACGGCTCAAAAAGGCTCTGGAAGATAGAAAGCTAGTTGAAAAGGCCAAGGGAATGGTCATGGAATTAAGGGGACTCAGCGAAAAAGAAGCCTACAAGTATCTGCGGAAACTTAGTATGGACAGCTGTGTTCCCATAGTCAGAGTTGCCCGCCAAATAATAAACGATTTTAACGAACAAATTGACTGAATTTTTCGTATATATTATATTTTTTTTATATTTTTAGTTGATTTTTTAATATTAGATGGTATAATTTTAACATCATAAAAAAATACTCAGGGCAAAGGCGTCCACTTAAAGACCTTATTTATTCAGGTCTTGAGGGGCGTTTTTATTTTACCAGGAGGCTTGGTGTTTTTTGAAAACTTTCTACAAAGAAGAAGTCATGGAAAAGGCAAAAGAAAATAACGTAAAATTCATCCGGCTGCAGTTCACCGATATTTTCGGGTTTTTTAAAAACATCGCAATCACTGTTGAAGAGCTGGAGAGGGCACTGGAAGGTCAAATCATATTTGACAGCTCGGTAATTGAGGGTTTTGTGCGTAACAGGGAAAGTGACATCTTCCTTTATCCCGATCCGGCAACTTTCGAAATATTTCCATGGCGGCCCCGTGATGGCTCTGTTGCCCGCCTTATCTGTGACGTTTATTCGCCGGACGGTAATCCTTATCCCGGCTGTTCCCGCTCAGCCCTTAAAAAGGTTGCAAAAAAGGCTTCAGGGTTAGGTTATCAGCTTCAGGTAGGCGCGCAGGTCGAATTCTTTTTGTTCAAAATTGATGAACAGGGTAATCCGACCACTATCACCCATGATCAGGCGGGATACTGTGACCTGTCGCCCGCAGACCTGGGGGAAAACGCCCGGCGGGACATGGTGCTGACCCTTGAGGAGATGGGTTTTGAGATTTCTACGTCTCACCACGAGATAGCCCCTGGCCAGCACGAGATCTTTATTAAGGAAGACAGCGCACCAGCTATATCTGATAAAATAGCTACTTTTAAATTTGTGGTTCGAACCGTTGCCCAGAGGCATGGGCTTCATGCCTCATTTATGCCAAAGCCTGTCGGGCATTTGAATGGCTCTGGAATGCACCTTCACCAGTTCCTGTGGAGTCAGGGTAATAATAGTTTCAATGATCCGGCGGGAGATTTAGGATTAAGTGAAACGGCTCAATATTATATCGGAGGCATACTGAACCATGCGCATTCTATTGCAGCTATTGCCAACCCGCTGGTTAACTCCTATAAGCGTCTTTTATCAAACAACCTGTGTCCGGTACTGGTAGCATGGTCAGAGCGTAACCGCAGCACCATGATCCGTGTGCCTGCACAGCGTGGGGACGGAGCCAGGATTATTCTGCGCAGTCCTGACCCAGCCTGCAACCCGTACCTTGTCCTGGCATCTTCGTTGGGCGCGGGATTACAGGGCATAACCGCGAAGACTAAACCATCGCCTCCCCGGCCCGAAAACGGCCACGGCAATGACAGCTTCGAGGGTAATTCCGGGCAGGAGAGGCTTCCCCGCTGCCTCGGTGAATCTTTAAGCTTTTTGGCCAAAGACGAAGTGGTCCAGGAAGCTTTGGGAAAATACATCTACAAGCGTTTTCTGGAAAGTAAAGAATTGGAGTGGGAGCGGTTCCAGGCCGAAGTGCACCAGTGGGAACTGGATGAATACCTTAAAAACTTTTAGATGTTCAAGTTAAATTTATTTTGAGGGGAGGTAACGGGGAGATAAGAAGGCGGAGCCTGAAAAAGCGAGCTGGAGTTGAAGGTGCTTTATCAGTTAATTAGAGAGATAAGAATCAGGAGGATGGTAACGAATGGGTATAGGTCAGCAGAAGTCTAATGATGTTTTAGGTACAGTAAATCGCGGTAACCCGGCTGAATCAGGGTTGTGTACATTATGCCGGGCGGATTGCCAGGGCAAATGTGAAACCTTTATGTCCTGTATGAAAGGACGTAAAATGCTTTACCCCAGAGATTTTGGAGCTATTACTGCAGGAAGTGACAATATCACACATGTGGGAGTTTCCTACAATTCTCTTCGTGTGCAAGGTTATAACTATGGCGCCTATGGCCTCGCGAAAGGTCTTTCCAATGAAGCAGATGATTGTATCTTCCCTAATGTCAATATCGAAGTAGAGTTTGGTAATGAAGTTAAGACAAAATCCAGGATTCCCATCCTGTCCGGTGCTTTGGGATCCACCTTTGTTGCTGCAAAGTACTGGGAATCTTTTGCGGTCGGTGCAGCTCTCGTCGGTTATCCGATTGTCGTCGGTGAAAACGTTGTAGGGGTTGACAAACAGTCGGTTATCAAAAACGGTAAGATTGAGGTATCGCCTGAACTCGATCGCAGAATTGATAGCTACCTTCGTTATCATGATGGTTACGGTGCTATTATTGTTCAGATGAACGTTGAGGATGCCCGTAACGGCGTTGCTGATTATGTCATCGGAAAATACGGTGACAAAGTGATCATCGAACTGAAGTGGGGACAGGGCGCTAAGGATATCGGCGGCGAAATTCAGGTAACTGATCTTGATTACGCTATTTTCTTGAAAAACAGAGGCTATATTGTAGATCCGGATCCGACCGTGCCTGAAGTCCAGCAAGCATATAAATCTGGAGCCATCCGTTCATTCGCCCGTCACAGCCGCATGGGCTATACTGATCTTTCAAATTATGATCAGGTCAGAGAGTCTTTCATGACGGCAATTGATGACTTAAGGAGCAAAGGGTATAAGAGGATTACCTTGAAGACCGGTTCCTATGGCATGGAAGCACTGGCCATGGCAATCAAATTTGCTACGGACGCCAAGTTGGATCTTTTGACCATTGACGGCTCCGGCGGCGGTACTGGTATGAGCCCGTGGAATATGATGGAAACCTGGGGTGTACCTTCACTTCTGCTCCATGCCAAGTCTTATGAATATGCAAGCATCCTGGCTCAAAAAGGTCAAAAGGTTGTTGACCTGGCCTTTGGCGGCGGAATTGCCAGAGAAGATCAGATGTTTAAGGCTTTGGCCCTGGGCGCTCCATTCGCGAAAATGATTTGTATCGGCAGAGCGACCATGATTCCTGGTTTCCTGGGTGCGAATATCGAAGGAGTACTGAGACCTGAGCGCAAAGCGGCTGTGAGTGGAAACTGGAATGAATTGGCGAAGTCTGTAGCAGATATTGGTGCAAAGCCTGAGGAAATCTTTGCAGGATACTATGATGTTCAGAAAAAAGTGGGCGCTGATGCAATGAAGGATATTCCTTTCGGAGCAATCGCTATTTGGACACTCGCTGATAAATTGGCGGCAGGTCTGCAGCAGCTTCTCGCTGGAGCACGCAGGTTCTCCGTCTCAGAAATATCCAGATTTGATCTGACATCCGGCAACAGAGAAACCGAGAAAGAAACAGGTATTCCTTTTATCACAGAAGTTCAGGATGAAGCTGCAAAGAGAATGTTAAACAGCTAATATAAAGTTAATTTGCAATCGACGTATACTTCGTCGAAAGGGACATTATCATCAAGTTAAAATATGTTGCCTTACTGAAAAAAATCATATAAAATAAGACTACAAAGATGATAGCATTAGGTACGAGGATGTATCTATTAGCATGGCAATGATGCCCTCATCAGGTTGTTTAACCTGTCCGAGGGCATTTATTTTCCTTACGGAGGCATTGCACCATGGGAGAAAACAGGTTTGTAATCATTGATAGTGATGCCAACTGGAGAAAGAATATTAAAACCATGATCTCCAAGATGGGTTACTGGGTAATTGGTGAAGCTGAAGACGGGCTGACTGGTCTGAAGCTGGTTAGGGCCAGGCAGCCGGATCTTGTGATTATTGAGGCTTTTCTTCCCGGTATGGATGGGTATGAACTGGCCCGTATAATTCACGAAGATAAACTGGCCCCGGTAATTTTGATCGCCTCTTCCACTCAGCAGAATATCATCGAAAAAGCAAAATTGGCCAAGGTATTTGCCTTTCTGGTTAAACCCGAGTTGGACTACAACCTCATTCCGGCAATCGAGCTTGCTTTAACCAATTACCAGGAAATTATCAAGCTTGAAAGTCAGGTAAAAGAGTTAAAAGATACACTGGAGACAAGGAAGGTTATTGAAAGAGCCAAGGGCATCATTATGGAAACAATGGGCATATCTGAAACTGAAGCATTTAAGCGAATTCAGAAACAGAGTATGAACAAGCGCATTTCAATGCGTGCTGTCGCAGAGGCAATTATTCTGGCGCATAACCTTTAAAATTAGCATTTTACACAGGGCACAAGGTAGTGCACCGAATGGGGCAAAGGAGCCCTTAAAAGACGGAGTTTAATCCTCCTCTTTTAGGGGTTTTTATTATTAAGTTGTACAAATATTCTTTTTAGTTAACCATCCTCATAGTCCTTTGCCCTGCATATTAGGGGGCAAAGGATACTTTTTTAAAAAAATTGTCAAACATCTATGGTAAATTAGAATTGTATGGTATACTATTAATCAAATAATAACCAGGGTACAGTGTCGTACTCTACTAATGGCAATGAGGCCTGATGTTCGGGGGGTTTTTGAACCCGTTCATTGGTCTTTTTTCATAATATGCCGTCCCTGGTTAGAGGGCGATAATTCGCCATAATGAAAGGTGCGTGATGGTCATGGCTAAGCTTACCAACGATGATGTTCGTAATCTTGCTAAGGAATTCGGGGTTAAATTTATCCGGCTGCAGTTTACGGATATTTTCGGTATCCTTAAGAACGTAGCAATAACGGTCGAACAACTGGAGAAGGCCCTGGATGGGGAACTCATGTTTGATGGCTCGTCTATTGAGGGCTTTGTGCGGATTGAAGAATCGGACATGTACCTGAGACCGGATCCCTCGTCATTTGTGGTTTTTCCCTGGAGACCAAGAGACGGAGCTGTGGCCAGGCTGATCTGCGATGTCTACAACGTAGACGGCACACCCTTTCTGGGAGATCCCCGTAATGTTTTAAAGAAGGTCATACAGGAAGCTGAAGAGATGGGTTACACCATGAACGCAGGGCCCGAATTGGAGTTTTTCCTGTTTCAAGTGGATAACGAAGGCAGGCCCACCACTTCAACTCATGACAACGCCGGCTACTTCGACATGGCGCCGGTGGACCTGGGCGAAAACGCGCGGAGAGATATGGTTTTGATCCTGGAGCAGATGGGCTTTGAAATTGAGGCCTCCCACCATGAGGTGGCGCCCGGCCAGCATGAAATTGACTTTAAATATGCGGAAGCTTTAGATATAGCGGATAAAATTGTCACATTTAAATTCGTGGTGCGTACCACGGCTCAGCGCCATGGCCTGCACGCTACTTTCATGCCTAAGCCGATTTACGGAATAGCCGGTTCAGGCATGCATATGAACCAATCGTTAATGAAGGGCGAGCGGAATGCCTTTTATGACCCGCGTGAACCATTTGGACTTAGCCAGGACTGTATGAATTATGTTGGAGGGTTGATGCGTCACATCAAGGCTATCACACCTATTATCAACCCCACGGTCAATTCATACAAGCGTCTGGTCTCCGGTTTTGAGGCCCCGGTTTACATCGCCTGGTCTGAGCGGAACAGGAGCCCGCTGATCCGTATCCCGGCCAAAAGGGGATTATCCACGCGAATCGAGCTGCGGAGTCCCGACCCGTCCTGCAACCCTTACCTGGCACTGGCGGTGTGCCTCAAGGCTGGCCTGGAAGGGATCAAAAACAAGATTACGCCCCCGGCGCCGTGTGACCGGAACATCTACGAGATGACTGCCGGAGAGAGAGAGCAGCTAGGAATCGGGAACCTGCCCGAGAACCTTCCCGAGGCTCTCCAGGAGCTTAAAAAGGACCGGGTAATCCAGGAAGCCCTTGGTGAACACGTATATCAGAGATTTATTGAGGCTAAACAGATTGAATGGGAACGATACAGAGTCCAGGTCCATGCCTGGGAGCTAGAGGAGTACTTGGCCAAATATTAAAAAGCTATAGTTATTGAAGATTACTTAATAATAATTAATTGAATAACAGATACAGAGTTGTATCAGTCAAAAGTCTGGGCAATGAGGCCTGTGCTACAGCTTGCGTTTTAAGCGTGCCTGTAGTATGGCCTTTTTTCTTTTTATATCAGACGACAGAGAGGATGCATAGAAAATGAAAACCTGTGGGCTGCCACCTAAACAAGGCCTTTACGACCCGCGATTTGAGCATGACGCCTGCGGTATCGGGTTTGTAGCAAACATCAAAGGGGAAAAATCAAACGATATTTTGAAAAAGGCTCTGACAGTCTTACTCAACCTTGACCACTGCGGAGCCAGGGGTTCCGAGCTGAATACCGGGGACGGCGCTGGAATTCTTATGCAGATCCCACATGGTTTCTTTGAAAAAGAATGTGCCAAATTAGCTATTCACCTTCCGCCTGCCGGAAACTACGGTATAGGCATGCTTTTTCTCTCAACTGACGAAGCAATAAGGCAAAAATGTGAGCATGAACTTGAAAGGATTATCCGGGAAGAAGGGCAGACCCTGCTGGGCTGGCGAACAGTTCCAACTAACAATTCCACGCTTGGCGAAACCGCGAGACTTGCTGAACCATACATACGACAGGTACTTGTGGCGAAAAACCCCGGCATTAAAGAAGAGATGGATTTTGAGCGTAAGCTCTACGTGATTCGCAAGCGGGCCGAAAATGAAGTTCGTTCCAGGTGCTTACAGGGGAAAGGAATTTTCTATTTTCCAAGTTTTTCATGCAGGACAATTGTTTACAAAGGAATGCTTATCCCGGAACAAGTTGCGGAATATTATCTCGAACTCAATGATCCCAGCATTGAAATAGCATTGGCTCTCATCCATTCCCGTTTCAGCACCAATACCTTCCCCAGCTGGGAGCGGGCTCACCCTTACCGTTACTTGATCCATAACGGGGAGATAAATACCTTGCGCGGCAACATAAACTTTATGTACACCCGCCAGTCCATGTGCGAGTCCGGGCTTTTCGGTGGGGAAATGGCAAAGGTGTTTCCGGTAATTGACCAGGACGGTAGTGACTCGGCTATGTTTGACAATTGTCTGGAATTTCTTGGACTTACCGGCCGCTTTCTCCCTCACGCCGCTATGATGATGATCCCCGAGCCGTGGTCCAACCATGAAAGCATGAGCGACGAGAAGAAAGCCTTTTATGAATACCACAGCTGTCTGATGGAGCCGTGGGACGGCCCCGCATCCATCGCTTTCACCGATGGAACAATCATCGGTGCGGTGCTTGACCGGAATGGTCTTAGACCATCACGTTATTACGTTACTAAAGACGATTTAATTGTTTTGGCCTCTGAAGTCGGTGTGTTGGATATCCCTCCGGAGGATATCGTTCTTAAAGAGCGGCTTCGTCCGGGACGGATGCTGCTTGTCGATACCGGGGAGGGACGGATTGTCAGTGATGAGGAGCTTAAGAGCCGCATGGCAACGGAGCATCCCTACCGAAAGTGGCTGGATGATTACCTGTCGAGTCTTGAAGAACTGCCCGCTGCTCCCGAGGTTCCCGGGACTGAACATGAAACCGTGCTCTTGAGGCAGCAGGTTTTCGGTTACACATTTGAAGACCTTTCTAAAGTTTTAGAACGTATGGCAAAAGATTCAGTTGAACCAGTGGGTTCAATGGGCAATGACGCCTCACTGGCGGTTCTGTCAGATAAGCCGCAGCTCTTGTACAACTACTTTAAGCAGCTGTTTGCCCAGGTGACAAACCCGCCCATCGACTCCATTCGCGAGGAGATTATTTTCGCTGTCGAGACTACTATCGGCTCGGAAAAGAACCTGCTTAACCCGGAACCGGACAGTTGCCGGAGGATCAAGCTGGCAGCGCCGATTCTGACTAATGATGAGCTGGCAAAGCTCCGGCACTTGAATAAAGAAGGTTTTAAAACAGTAACCCTGCCAATCCTGTTTAAGGTGGCTGAGGGAAGCCTGGGACTCGAGGCAGCCATGCAAGAAATATGCAGCACGGCCGATAGAGTTATTGCCGGTGGCGTTAATTTGCTGATTTTATCCGACCGGGGTGTGGATGCGGAAAATGCGCCCATACCCGCTTTACTGGCTGTTGCCGGTTTGCACCATCACCTGATCCGTAAGGGTACCCGGACCAAAGTAAGCCTTCTCCTGGAGTCAGGGGAACCGCGTGAAACACACCACTTTGCGGTTCTTCTGGGCTACGGCGCCAGTGCCGTTAATCCCTACCTGGCGTTCGAGACACTGGAGAATATGTGCCGCCAGGGGATGATAACCGGTATAACAGCCAAGGAGGCGGTGAAGAATTACATCAAGGCAGCGATTAAAGGCGTGGTCAAGGTTGCTTCCAAGATGGGCATTTCCACAATCCAGAGCTATTGCGGGGCCCAGATTTTTGAAGCCATCGGGATTCACCAGTCAGTTATCGATAAATATTTTACCTGGACCGCTTCAAGAGTCGGAGGGGTAGGTCTTGGAGAGATTGCCAAAGAAGCTGAACTCCGCCACCAGCGGGCTTTTTCACCAGGCTGTGACAATACACTGGATTCCGGTTCTTTTTACCAATGGCGGTATAATGGTGAGGAGCATACATTCAATCCCCAAACGATTGTCACGCTGCAGGAGGCCTGCCGCACCAATGACTATAAGTCATATAAAGAATATTCGGAGTTGGTCAACAGTCAGAAAAATGCACTGCGCAGGTATTTGAAATTCAAAAATAGCAGGACGCCCGTGTCTATAGATGAAGTAGAACCGGTAGAAATAATTTGCCGGCGCTTCAAGACCGGGGCGATGTCATTTGGTTCCATCAGTAAAGAGGCTCACGAGACTATGGCTATCGCCATGAACCGTATTGGGGGTAAAAGCAACACCGGCGAGGGCGGGGAAGACCCGTCACGCTACAAACCCCTGCCAAACGGGGACTCTCTGCGCAGTGCCATCAAGCAGGCGGCTTCAGGCAGGTTTGGCGTAACCAGCGAGTATTTAACCAATGCGGATGAAATACAGATTAAGATGGCTCAGGGAGCAAAACCGGGTGAAGGCGGCCAGCTTCCGGGCCGCAAGGTTTATCCATGGGTTGCCAAAGTCAGGAACACTACGGCGGGTGTAGGCCTGATCTCGCCTCCACCCCACCATGATATATATTCAATTGAGGACCTGGCAGAACTAATCCACGATTTAAAGAACTCCAACCCGGGCGCCAGGATTAACGTCAAGCTGGTTTCCGAGGTGGGAGTGGGCACCATCGCTGCAGGGGTATCAAAGGGACGGGCTGATGTGGTTTTGATCAGCGGTTACGATGGCGGTACGGGCGCTTCACCCCGTACCAGCATCAGTCATGCCGGGCTGCCCTGGGAACTGGGTGTGGCCGAGACTCACCAAACACTGGTGCTTAACAACTTACGGGATAGGATTATTGTAGAAACGGACGGCAAGCTGATGACCGGCCGTGACGTTGCCATCGCGGCATTGTTGGGAGCGGAGGAGTACGGGTTTGCCACGGCACCCCTGGTTGTTATGGGCTGTGTTATGATGCGGGTTTGCAACCTGGATACCTGCCCGTGTGGAGTCGCTACCCAGAACCCGGAACTACGCAAAAAATTTACTGGAAAGCCGGAGCACGTAGTGAACTTCATGAGGTTTGTCGCCCAAGAGATGAGAGAGATCATGGCTGAGCTTGGTTTTAGGACTGTCAACGAAATGATCGGGCGTACAGACGTGCTGGACCAAAAGGAAGCGGCTGAACACTGGAAGGCGAAAGGATTGGACCTTTCGGCGCTACTCTGGCAGCCGGATGTTCCTGAAAATATTGGCAGGTACTGTTGTACCGAACAGTATCATGCGTTGGAGAAATCCTTGGACAGGCAAGTTCTGTTAGAATTGTGCGGGCCTGCTCTGAAGCGCAAGGAGACAGTTGAGGCTAAACTGCCGATAAAAAATACAAACCGTGTTGTCGGTACCATTTTGGGCCACGAGATTACGAAGCGCTACGGCGGGGAAGGCCTGCCCGAGGACACAATCAGCCTTTACTTTGAAGGTTCGGCTGGTCAGAGTTTCGGCGCTTTTGTTCCCAAGGGAGTAACAATGACCCTTGAGGGCGACGCCAACGACTATTTTGGTAAAGGCCTCTCGGGCGGCAAGCTTATCGCCTTTCCGCCGGTCAATTCAACTTTCGTACCGGAGGAAAATATCATTGTCGGCAACGTGTCCTTCTACGGGGCGACATCTGGGGAAGCATACATCCGGGGTGTGGCCGGAGAGCGTTTCTGCGTCCGTAACAGCGGCGTACATGCGGTTGTGGAAGGTGTCGGCGATCATGGCTGTGAATATATGACTGGAGGCCGGGTGGTTGTATTGGGTATAACCGGCAGGAACTTTGCGGCGGGTATGTCGGGCGGTATCGCCTATGTTTTGGATGAAGACGGAACGTTCTCCAAACGGTGCAACTACCAGATGGTAGGGATAGAGGGGCTTGAAGATCCTGAGGAAATCGCCGGGGTTAAAGAAATGATTCAGCGGCATTTGCTGTACACCCGGAGCAAACGAGCCAAAAAGGTTCTGGATGGCTGGGATGAGATGTTAGTGAAATTTGTAAAGGTTATTCCGAAAGATTACATGCGCATGATCCAGGCGATTAATCGGGCCAAGCAGATGGGCCTGAGCGGTGATGAAGCGATTATGGTCGCTTTCCAGGAAAACCTGAAAGATGTATCACGAGTTAGCGGGAACTAACCCATCACAATAAGTAATTTTAAGTCATCAATAATAGGGGGAAAACGTTATGGGTAAACCTACCGGATTTATGGAATATCAGCGCGAACTTCCTTCTGAGCGCCGCCCGGTGGAGCGAGTGCATGATTGGAACGAGTTCCATAACCAGTTGCCTGAAGAGGAGTTAAAAAAACAGGCGGCTCGCTGCATGGATTGCGGCACACCATTTTGCCACACCGGAATGATGATCAACGGTATGATTTCGGGGTGCCCGAACCACAACCTGATTCCCGAGTTCAATGATATGGTTTACCGGGGTTTGTGGAAAGAGGCCCTGGCCCGTTTGATGAAAATGAATAACTTTCCGGAGTTTACCTGCAGGGTTTGTCCAGCCCCCTGCGAAGGCGCATGTACTGCAGGTCTTGCCGCAGCGCCTGTTACAACCAGGAATATCGAGTGTGCGATTATTGAAAAAGCATATGATGAGGGGTGGATTGTACCAAGACCTCCCGTCAGACGTACCGGCAAAAAGGTAGCTGTAGTCGGTTCAGGTCCTTCCGGTTTGGCCTGTGCGGATCAGCTTAACAAAGCCGGCCACTGGGTTACTGTCTTTGAGCGTGCCGATAGGATCGGCGGGCTTCTGATGTACGGCATTCCCAATATGAAGCTTGAAAAATGGGTTGTGCAGCGGCGTGTTGATTTAATGGCCGCAGAAGGAGTCGACTTTATAACTAGTACAGAGGTAGGCAAGGATTATTCTACCGACAAAATGCTCAATGATTTCGACGCGATTGTTCTTTGTGGAGGCGCGACTAAGCCGCGCGATTTGCCCGTTAAAGGGCGAAACCTTACAGGGATTTACTTCGCAGTTAATTTCCTAAGTGTAAATACCAAGAGCTTGCTTGATTCCAACCTTACCGACGGGAAATTTATTTCGGCGAAAGATAAAGATGTTATTGTCATCGGAGGCGGTGACACCGGCACAGACTGCGTTGGAACAGCCCTGCGCCACAAGTGCAGGAGCATAAACCAGTTTGAAATTATGCCCCGGCTGCCTCTTGAACGCGGTAGTACCAACCCCTGGCCCCAATTTCCAAGGATACACAAAATTGATTACGGTCAGGAAGAAGCAACGGCCCTTTACGGTGACGACCCGAGGCATTATTGTATTACAGCGAAAAGGTTTATCGGGGACGAAAACGGCCAGGTAAAAGAACTACATACGGTGAACGTTGAATGGGTTAAAGACGACCGTGGCCGTTTTACACCAAGGGAAATTCCCGGTACTGAAAAGGTCTGGCCCGCGCAGCTTGTACTTCTGGCTATGGGATTTGTGGGGTCTGAGGACATTCTGCTTGATCAGCTTGGTGTGGACCGGGATGACCGTTCCAACGCAAAGGCAGGTTACGGTCAATACGCCACCAATATCAAAGGAGTTTTTACTGCCGGAGATATGCGCCGTGGCCAAAGCCTGGTGATATGGGCAATCAATGAGGGGCGGGGCGTTGCGCGGGAGTGTGACAGCTACCTGATGGGTTCCACAAAACTTTCATAAAATATCTCGGAAGTCTCATAACGTTAATCAGCATGGCAGGAGTGTTTCACTCCTGCTATTTACATTTTAATATATAAACTATAAAAACGTGTAAGGTTTAAGAAATTGTGATAAAATCTATAAAAGTCATATAACCAGTGCATGTGGGAGGTGCAGTTTTGAAGAATACGGTAGCGGTTTTGGTGGTCAATAAACCGGGAGTTTTGGCCCGCATTTCCGGGCTGCTCAGCCGGAGGGTTGTAAATATTGAAAGTATAGCGGCCGGTTATACCGAGGAGCCCGATGTTACCCGTATAACCCTTGATATTAAGGGGGATGCTCAGGCCCTTGAGCAGGTTATGAAGCAGTTATCCAAGCTGGTGGATGTCATTAAAATAGTTGAGCTCAAGTCGGATGAATCAGTGGACAGGGAGCTTGCCCTGATTAAGGTAAGAGCTGAAACAACCCGCAGGTCCGACATAGTTAACCTCGTATCTGTGTTCAGGGCCAATATCATTGATGTCAATAAGGAAACCATGATTATCGAAATTCTAGGAGACGAGAAAAAAATCAACGCGTTCTGCGCTGTGCTGGAGGATTATGGTATTGTGGAACTGGTCCGAACGGGCAAAGTAGCACTGTCAAGGGGCCCGGGCGCAGTAAAAAATTACAAAAATTAATGCCTGTCGTGTTGACATAAATAACACAATAGTATATATAATAAGATATACTGTTATGCTTTACTTGAAGGGGGCCGCCCTATGTCCCAGGTTAGAAGGATTATGATCACTATTCCCGATACTCTTCTGGAAGAGGTTGATGGGATAGCGGCAGCCGACCACCTTAACCGCAGTGAATTTATCCGGGAAGCTATGAAGCTCTACATAGCCGAGCGAAAAAGGCGAATCTTAAGAGAGCAGATGAAGAAGGGTTACCTTGAAATGGCCAAGATCAATCTCGCTCTGGCTATTGAGCATTATCGCCTGGAGACAGAGGTACTGCATACTTATGAGCTGACTGTGCCGGAGGTTAAGTGAATGCAGATCCGGCGGGGTGATATATATTATGCTGATTTAAGCCCGGTGGTGGGTTCCGAGCAGGGTGGCACCAGGCCGGTGCTAATTATACAGAACGACATAGGAAACCAGTACAGCCCAACCACTATTATTGCTGCGATTACCTCCCATATCGAAAAACCGAAGCTGCCGACACACGTGGCGATGCAGGCCAGTGCGGGTGGCCTGGAGAAGAATTCAGTGATTCTTTTAGAGCAGATCAGGACCATAGATAAAAGCAGGCTTATGGAAAAAGTAACTTCACTGGATAGTGAAATGATGGCAAGGGTGAATCAGGCCGTGGAAATTAGCCTGGGCATTCTGGATTTATAAGATA
Source organism: Pelotomaculum sp. UBA3103 (assembly GCA_002365855.1). Lineage (GTDB taxonomy): Bacteria > Bacillota > Desulfotomaculia > Desulfotomaculales > Pelotomaculaceae > UBA3103. The sequence continues at coordinate 26,534 of DFAP01000126.1, forward strand.
TAAAATAAATTCTTTATTAAAAACTTTTTCCCGGGAATACCAGGTATTATTGCCTCCCGGGATTTTTCATGCGGCATAGCAGCTGGATATTATAAATATGGAGAAGGTATAATCTTATGGTTCAACTCAATAAGAAACAGCCAGGTGAAGGGCTGTATTACCCCCAGGGAGCGACACTGGTTGACGGAGGGGTGAACTTTGCCCTGTTTTCCCGGTATGCCGAGGGGGTAGACCTGCTGCTGTTTGACAACCATTTCGACTCCGTTCCTTCATACATTATACCTATGGAAAACAGGACTCGCCTGGTGTGGCACTGCAGGGTAGAAGGCCTGCACCCTGGTCAACTATATGGTTACCGTGTTAAAGGTCCGTACCGGCCGAGTGAAGGCCTGCGCTTTAATCCAAACCGCCTGCTGGTTGATCCGTATGCCAAGGCCATCTCCGGAAAATTTGCTCCCGGAAGTTTTCACCTGGGATATGACCCTGCCTCGGTACTGGCGGATCTCTCGTTCAATAGCCGTGATAATGCCGGCTGTGCGCCCAAGTGTTTAGTCATAGATGACTCTTTTGACTGGGAAGGGGATGTCTTACCTTGCATCCCCATGCCGGAAACCATTATTTACGAAGTGCACCTGCGGGGTTTCACGGTTCATCGGTCATCTGGGGTCAAATACCCGGGGACATACCTGGGAGTAATCGAAAAAATACCATATCTTAAACGTCTGGGAATAACCGCTTTAGAATTCTTACCCCTGCATCACAGCCATGATGAAGAATTCCTAACAAACAAGGGACTAACTGATTACTGGGGTTATAACACACTTGGGTTTTTCGCTCCTGACAGCCGCTTTAGTACCGGACAATATCCAGGCTGCCAGGTCAAGGAATTTAAACAGATGGTAAAAGCGCTGCACAAAGCTGGTATTGAGGTTATTCTGGATGTGGTATACAACCATGCCTGCGAGGGAACCGAAATGGGACCGACCCTCTGTTTTCGCGGTATAGATAACCTAACGTACTATAAGCTTAAAACAGATAAACGATATTACATGGATTACAGCGGCTGCGGCAATACACTGAATTTTGACCAGCCTCAGGTTGTGAAAATGGTGATGGATTCACTGCGCTACTGGGTGGAAGTCATGCATGTGGATGGGTTTCGCTTTGACCTTGCGTCTGTGCTTGGACGTGATCGGGGACGCTTTGACCAGGTTTCCAGCTTCTTTACGGCTGTTCATCAGGATCCCGTTATATCACGCGTTAAACTGATAGCTGAACCATGGGATGTAACGCCGGACTGTTATCAGTTGGGCAATTTCCCTGTGGATTGGGCGGAATGGAACGGCAAATACCGTGACTGTATTAGAAAGTTCGTTAAAGGAGACCCTGGGATGCTTTCTGAAACAGGGTTCCGCCTGACCGGGAGTTCAGACCTTTACGGCGATGATGGCAGGACCCCTTATCACAGCATCAATTTTATCACCTGCCATGATGGATTTACTCTTCAGGACCTGGTTTCATACGCATCAAAACATAACGAGTCAAATCTTGAGTATAACAGGGATGGAACTGACTATAACAATTCTTTAAACTGTGGGTACGAAGGTGAGACCACGGATGCCAAGATTATGGCTATGAGAAAAAAATTAATCAGAAACTTTTTTACGATCCTGATGGTTTCACAGGGTGTGCCAATGATCCTTGGCGGGGACGAATTCATGAGAACTCAAAAAGGGAACAATAACGCTTACTGCCAGGATAACGAAATCAGCCATTTTGACTGGACCCTGGTGGAAAAGAATAGAGATATTCTGGAATTTGTCAAAAAGCTCATTGTTTTTAGAAAGCGCCATCCCCACCTTCGCCGTAAAAGCTTCTTCATCGGTCAGGACCTTAATCTGGACAATATTCTGGATATCAACTGGTTAGGTGAATACCTGGACGGCCCGGAATGGTCAAATCCAAATAGGCGATTTCTGGCCTTTTTGATTGTGGGAGATGAATTAATAGGAGTCCCTGGTTCGGAAAAGGATAGCGACATTCTGGTTATTCTTAACGCCGGCGGGGAGGGGATGCGTTTTTCGCTGCCCCCGTCCTATCCCGGCTTGGTCTACTATAGGATCCTGGATACATCACTGCCTGCAGGTCAGGATCTGCTGGAGGATGAAGGCGCGCTGCCCCTGTCCTGCCAGGAGTATTATAGCGTTGCACCGAATAGTTCCGTTATCCTGTTGAGAAAAAGCACTGCATCGTAAAATAAAGTGTTTTGGGGGTTTAGATATGAGACCCTTGATCGGGATTACCTGCTCGGGTGATGGAAAAAGCGGCGGTCTAAGCCTGAACACCCGGTATGCTGAGTCCGTGGTGGAGGCCGGCGGGCTGCCCCTGATCATTCCTGCGCTTCCCGGTCTGGAAGCGAAGTATTTAAATTGTCTTAATGGGATAATTCTTTCCGGCGGAGGAGACGTTGACCCCTTTTTTTTTGGCGAGGAGCCGCTTCCGGTATCAGGAAATATAAACCCACAAAGAGATGCCTTCGAGATAGAGCTGGCGAGGCAGGCACTGGTCTTGGGGCAGCCTTTACTGGGTATCTGCCGCGGCATCCAGGTGCTTAACATTGCTGCCGGGGGGACAATACACCAGGATATTTCACTGGTATCCGGCACAATGCTCAAACATGCTCAACAGGCTCCCCGCTGGTATCCTACTCACGAACTGAATATTCTGCCGGGCAGCCTGCTGTCTTGTTTGCTGGGAAATTCAATTAGGGTGAACAGCCTGCACCACCAAGCCTTAAACCGGGTAGCTGAGGGATTCACAGTTACAGCACGCTCAAAAGACAGCATTGTTGAGGGGATTGAGGCCCAAAACGGCAGGTATATTATCGGCGTTCAGTTTCACCCGGAAGATTTGTGTGCGCACGATAAGAGGTTCATAAACATATTTAAGTCACTGGTCGAAGCAGCTAAAGGTTTTGCCCGTCCAGTCTGATTATATATTAGAACACAGTGGTTAAAAGGAGAGGATAGTTGATGCTTGCCATCACAGGCGGGAAAATCCTTACTATGGCCGGTAGTACTTTTGAGTGCGGGACGATACTGGTTGAAGGAAGTAAAATTAAAGAGGTAAGCAAAGGAATAAGCGTGCCGCAAGGCGCTGAAAAAGTAGACGCTGCGGGAAAGTTTGTCATCCCGGGGTTGATAGACTCGCACAGCCATTTGGGTGTCGTAGAGGAGATCTACCGTGAGGAAGGCGACGACGGTAATGAATTAACCGACCCTGTCACCCCGCACCTGCGCGCAATTGACGCTATTAATCCGATGGATCTGGGATTTCAGGACGCCCTTTCAGGCGGTGTGACCACAGTGGTTACAGGTCCAGGAAGCGCCAACATCCTGGGCGGTGAAATGGTGACAATTAAGACCTGCGGCCACGTGGTAGATGATATGATCGTTCGCTTCCCGGCCGGACTCAAAGCGGCTCTTGGTGAGAATCCCAAGCGAAGCTACGGGCGGGACAAGAAAACCCCTGCTACCCGTATGGCTTCTGCGGCCATTTTAAGAGAAGCCCTGGCCAGGGCTCAGGATTACTTAAGGAAAGAATCGCCGGACCGGGACCTGAAGTTGGAGTCACTGGGAAAAGTCCTCAGGCGTGAGGCGCCCCTGCGGGTTCATGCCCACCGTGCCGACGACATTATGACCGCCGTTAGAATAGCCGGGGAATTTGGTGTTGACCTGATTATCGAGCACTGCACCGAGGGTCACCTTGTGGCGGAACAATTGGCTGAAAAAGGCATACCTGCAATAATTGGCCCCGTAATAACAAACAGGGCTAAAGTCGAAATGAGCGGGTTAACCCTGAAAACGGCCGGGGTACTGGCGGAAGCGGGGGTCAGGTTTGCTTTCATGACCGATCATCCAGTGGTGCCGGTGCAATATCTTGCCGCATCGGCGGCACTGGCGGTAAAGGGGGGGCTGACAGTGGAGCATGCCCTCAAGGCTATTACCATAGACGCAGCTCGAATATTGGGTCTGGAGAACCGCCTCGGCAGTATAGAACCGGGCAAGGACGCCGATATTGTTGTTTTAGACAATCATCCTCTAGAATTTTCCTCCAGGGTGGAACAAGTATTTATTAACGGGAGAAAAGTGTACCCTTTGTAAAGCGGAAACCTCGTAAAATGTCTTTTTAACTATATTTAAAAAATTTTTTGGTAAAAATTAATTTTTTAAAGAGGAATTTTGATCATATAGTCGAAAACATTTAATGGATAATTTATGCTTAGATGTTATTACATGTAACATTATGTCGTTAGGTGACGAAATGGGGGTAGAGACATTTGGAGGTTTTAATTGTAGACGACCAGCCCGGTGTCCGCTTCTTATTGGAAGTTGTCGTGAAGGAAGCGGGACACCGGGTGTATACGGCCCAAAGCGGCCTTGATGCAATTGAGTTTTCACGGGTAAATTGTCCGGATTTAATCTTTATGGATGTCCGCATGCCGTTGGTTGGCGGGCTGGAGGCCCTGGGAGAGATAAAAACAATTCATCCTGAGACAGATATAATTATTATGACTGCTTTTGGGTCTGAAGATACTGTTTCGGAGGCCATGCAAAAAGGCGCCCTTTGTTGCATATCCAAACCTTTTGACCTGGAGGAGATCAAGGAGTTATTGCTCAAATATAGTTGGGAGCGTGATAATTTTAATCACGCGGCGGCAGGCGCCTGCACGGAAGATAATTAACCCCACACCCCCTTGCAAGGGGGTTTTTTACTACCCGGCTGAGTATAGCTCTGTTATAATTATTGTTGCCGGTGAATAAAACGTCGAACTGAGGAGGCTTAACCATTGCGTGAGGTCTACAGGGTATTGGATGCTAACTTTAACCGCGCCAGGGAAGGATTAAGGGTCCTGGAGGAAATTGGCCGTTTTGTTCTTGACGATGAAGACCTGACCCACAGGCTCAAAGAAACGCGCCACAGTTTGGCTGATGTCATGGAAGTAATACCCGGCGGCCTGCTGGAATTGGTCCGTTCGAGGGATTCGGCAGGAGACGTGGGGGCAGGGTCCTGGACGCAGGGGGAAAAAAGCAGAGAAGACCTGTTCACCATTGCCGTGGCCAACCTGAAGCGAGTCCAGGAAGCAGCCAGAGTGCTGGAGGAGTTTGGCAAGCTGCTTGGGCCTTCAGCCGAGGTTTATAAAAAAATCAGATTTGGTGTTTACATTCTGGAGCAGGAGATTTTAGAGAAAATTGCACAAAAAAAATAATAAAAATTGGTGAGATGACCGATATGAATTTCAATCAACTTGGCGAGTTTGGCCTGATTGACATTTTAACCAGGGACACCATTTACAAGCCGGAAGAAGTCATTAAAGGGGTTGGCGACGATACTGCCGTGCTGAAGGTGGATGGTAACAAGTGGCTGCTGTTTACCACTGATTTGATGGTGGAAGGGGTTCACTTCGTGCTGGGGTACAGCACTCTCCGCCAGGTAGGGTGGAAGGCCATGGCAGTTAATCTTAGCGATATAGCTGCCATGGGCGGGCGACCGGCCCATGCCGTGGTTTCCCTGGCGGTTCCGCCCAGGCTAAAGCCATCTGACCTGGTGGAACTATATCAGGGTATGAAGGAAGCATGCGAGGTCTATAAGGTGAATATTGTAGGCGGAGATACCGTGGGCAACCCCGAACGACTGGTGCTGAACGTGGCCCTGCTGGGAGAGGTGATGGCCGGCAAGGCTGTATACCGAAGCGGGGCGCGGCCCGGAGATAAATTGTATGTGACCGGCGCCCTGGGAGCCTCTGAGGCTGGGCTGCACCTTTTGCGCAACCCTGAGCTCCCCTGTCCCAAAGAGGCTGCGGACTACTGCCGAAAGGCACATGCAGCGCCTATCCCGAGGGTAGATGAGGGAGGTTACCTGGCCGGCTGCGGTGTTTCCTCCATGCAGGACATCAGCGACGGCCTGGCCAGCGAGCTGCACCATATCTGCAAATCCAGCGGTGTGGGCTGCCTGGTTCGGCAGGTGGATATCCCGGTTGACGCGCGCGTCCGGTCTGTGGCGGAAAAGGCGGGGATTGACGCTGTAAAATGGGCCCTGTTTGGGGGAGAAGACCTGGAGCTGTTATTTTCAGCCTCCCGGGAGGTTGAAGAAAAGATCAGCGATGAGTACACAGGAAGCGAAACAATATGTTATCCTATTGGTATTGTGACTGATGGTGGGGGAGTTCGTCTGGAGCAGGCGGACGGTAAAATTGTACCCCTGGACAGGGGTGGTTACGACCACTTCAGGGAAAGAGACATCTAAAAAACCATTTCTGAAGTGTTGTTGCTTTTATCCGACGGTTATAATACTGTATAGTAATGCTTTGAATTTGGAGTGATACCCTTGTCTTTAATCAGAACTTCTTCAGCCGAAGAAACAGCCGGTGTGGGGGAGAAACTAGGGGGACTGCTGCAGGTGGGGGATGTGGTGTGCCTGAACGGGGAGCTTGGAGCCGGCAAAACCCGATTTGCCCAGGGTGTTGCCCGCGGCCTCGGCATCGATGCTCCTGTAACAAGTCCCACCTTTACGTTAATTAACGAATATTACGGCAGGCTGCCTTTTTATCATATTGATGTATTTCGCCTGGACGATCCACTGGAAATGAAGGACCTTGGCTGTGATGAATATTTTTATGGCACTGGTGTTACCCTGGTGGAATGGGCTGAGAGAATGGACGAGATCCTGCCGGAAGAAAGGCTGGACATAGCTATCAATAGAATTGATGAGGGTGTGGATAGCCGGGAGATCATCCCCGCGCCGCATGGTGAAAGATACAGGCGGCTGCTTAAGGAGTTGATGGATGTTGTATGTGCTGGGAATTGAGTCCGCGACGCCGGTCGCCGCGGTTGCCGTAGCAGGTCCCTCCGGGATCCTGGCTGAGCGGATGGTGTTTAACCAGAGGACACACTCTGTCAATCTTCTGCCCATGATTAAAGCGGTTCTTGAAGAATCCGGGGTTGGTCGCCAAAATCTCAGCGGGATAGCGGTTTCCGGAGGACCTGGTTCATTTACCGGCCTCAGGATTGGGATGAGTACAGCCAAAGCCCTGGCCCAGGTGTGGAAAGTGCCGGTGGTTGGTATTTCTACCCTGGAGACCCTGGCTTTCCCGGTGATCGGCCAGGGCTGCCTGATTTGCCCGGTTTTAAACGCCCGCAAGAACGAAGTTTACTCTGCGGTATATGAAAATGCAGGACTTGTCATGAACCGGCTTGTTGGGCCAACAGCCCTGCATCCACAGAAACTGGCGGAGACTCTGCTGGAATATGGCAGGCAGGTAATCTTTTTGGGTGACGGCATACCTGCTTATGGATCAGTATTTAGTGAAGCGATGGGGGAACTCGCCCGGTTTGCCCCGCTGGCTGCGAACTTTCCAAG
>DFAP01000073.1 GCA_002365855.1 Pelotomaculum sp. UBA3103
TCCATCAGCACCGAAGCGATGGGAATCATGGTCTCAACCCTGATATACATAGGGATCCCAATGACCGCGGCGACAGGTATAGCCCAGGGTTTGCCAGGTCCGGCCGCCCGGATGATAAATTCTTCCGGAACAAAGCCGTAGATAAATGAACCGATGCCGGCGCCTATAATCAAGTAAGGCACAACCTGGCGGAACAAAGTCCAGGTCTGGGCGCCGGCGCGTTTTAGTTTTTCATTATTTGTCAACAGTCCGGTAGCGGGCGTGGCGGACTCACAGCAGCAGGTGCTTTCCACCTGGACCATCTTGTAATCACCGGCAAGACCGAGCCGTTCCCATAAGGAGCCAATAGACACAGCCAGAGTAAAGGTAATTATGCCGTAAAAAAGTGTAATTTTCCAACCCATCATTGTTAAAAATAGAGCCATAATAACCGGGTTGAGCAATGGTGAAGAAATCAAAAAAGACATGGTGGCGCCAAAAGGAGCGCCCCCGTTGAGCAGGCCGACCATTATTGGAATAGTAGAACAGGAACAAAAGGGTGTAAGTGCCCCCAGGGCAGCGCCCAGGATATTGCCCAGCCATCCGCGTGGTTTACCCAAAACCTTATGCATTGTCTCTTCAGAGACAAACTCCTGCAGCATGGCGACCAGAAAAGAAACACCAATAAACAACGCCAGCAGCTCACCGGAAATTATAAGAAAATATTTCCCGGCGGACGTTAAGTTATTAACTTCAAACACAAAATAACCTCCAGACCTCGATAGTGTATTTGTGGTCAATTAAACGTTCTTCTACCGTATGGCTCTTAAGATATGAGCGGCCACTTCGCCCCAGGCCCCGGAAGCCACCTGCCAGGCCTCCTCTCCCTTGGGGGTCAGGGTATAAACCTTGCGTTCCCGACCGGAGACAACCCGAGTGATTAAATTTAACAATCCGGCATCAGTGAATTCTTTTAATACCGGGTAAAGCCCCCCTTCCGTAGGAGCGCAGCAACCATTTGTGAGTTCGGATACCTGTTTGGTGATTTCATAACCATGCAGAGGCTGCCGGTGAAGCACATGTAAGATAAAAAACCGGGAAAGACTCATTTTAATCATGCCGGCCCAGTATTCATGAGATTCGTATTTGACTTCAAAAACCCCCTTTGATATAAATACAACATGCATAGACCATATATGCATTATATGTCTATGCATTAAAAAATGTCAATGAATTTTTACCGGCAATGTTCAATCTTTTTCCAGTTAAACCTTACAATATTTAGGCAAACTTTATGTTCTGCAGGATGTTCTTGTATAATTTGAAAACATTATATATAATTTAGCTATATGTTTATATCATCTTTTATCATTAGTAACAAATAATTGCTTAGGAGTGACTCGCGTGGCGGAAGAAAATGAAATCATGACCATATCCCAGGTGGCAAAGTACCTTCAAATAAGTGAAATAACGACCTACCGTCTGGTGCAGGAAGGAAAAATCCCCGCCTTCAAAGTGGGGCGCAGCTGGAGGGTAAAAAGGGAAGACCTTAACGAATTCATTGAAATCCAAAAGCGGGGAGAAAGGTTTTAGTTAATGGTTAATATTAAAAAGAACGCTTTAAGTGTCATTGCCCTGGGGGGCGTCACTGAAATCGGCAAGAACATGTTACTCCTGGAGTGCAATGATGACATTATTGTTGTCGATGCTGGACTTAAATTTCCTACGGAAGAGCTGCCCGGCGTTGACCTGGTAATTCCCAATATCGACTACTTGAAAAGCAATAAAGAAAAAATCCGGGGTATTATTCTCACTCACGGCCATGAAGACCATGTGGGGGCGCTTCCCTTTGTACTAGGCGAACTCAATGTTCCCGTGTACGGCACGTCGCTCACCATGGGAATTGCCGGCAGCAAGTTGATGGACAGGAACAACCTGAACATAAACGATTTTTCCTTAAATGTTATCATCCCTGAAGACAGGGTTAAGCTGGGCTGCTTCACGGTTAGTTTTTTCCGGGTAAACCATAGTATCCCAGACGGTGTAGGGCTGGCTATAGAAACCCCTGCGGGATTGGTAGTACACTCCGGCGACTTTAAAATCGACCAAACCCCCATAGACTGCAAAGTTATGGAGCTAAATAAGCTGTCCCATTACGGCGAGCGCGGGGTGTTGCTGTTTATCTGTGACACCACCAATGTGGAAAAGCAGGGTTATACCAAGTCAGAGAAAGTGGTGGGAGAAACCCTCAAGAATATTTTTGAGCGGGCGGAGCAGCGAATCATCGTCACTACTTTTGCCTCCAATGTGCACAGGCTGCAGCAGATCATTAATGCCGCCGGAGCCTGTGGCCGTAAGGTGGCCCTAGCCGGCAGGAGCATGCTTAACATAGCCGACGTGGCTTTGACCCTGGGCTACCTCCAGGTGCCTCCCGGCATTCTGCTGGATGTCAATGACACCAACAAGCTGCCCCCGGAAAGGGTGGTTATTATCACCACCGGCAGCCAGGGAGAGCCGACCGCCGCCCTGACCAGAATGGCCCAGCGGGCGCATAGGCAGGTGCACATAGAGCCCGGCGACACCGTGGTAATATCCGCCAGCCCCATCCCTGGCAATGAAAGGCTGATAGCCAGGACTATAGATAACCTCTTTCGCATTGGGGCCCATGTGGTATATAAGATTGACGGCACTGTGCACGTCTCGGGGCATGCCTCCAGGGAAGAGATTAAAACGATGATAAACCTGCTGCGTCCCAAGTATGTTCTTCCTTTCCACGGCGAGTACAGGCATAAAATTCATTTCGCCGACCTGGTCGCAGGTATGGGCATACCCAAAAGCCATGTTATCATATCTGAGATCGGTGAGCGATGGGAGTTTTACAGACACAAGGTAACCTTGGCCGGCAAGGTGCCGGCAGGTGAAGTCATGGTGGACGGACTGGGCATAGGTGACGTGGGTAACGCCGTTCTGCATGAAAGGCATAACCTATCGCAGAATGGTGTGATCGTGGTGGTGCTGGTTGTGGATCCCAAAACCGGTACGTTAATCTCAGGCCCGGAGATAGTCTCGCGTGGCTTTATCTATATCAGGGAAAACGTCAAACTGGTTGAAGAAGCTAAGGAAATTGTTTTAAACAGAGTTAAAAGCATGGATGCAAAACAGCTCAAAGATTGGTCATATATTAAGAGAAATATTGTTAATTCCTTATCTTCATTCATCTACAAAGAAATAGGCCGCAGGCCGGTGGTGCTGCCTATAATAACAGTTTATAGAGGTTAATGCGGGATATCTTAGGGGTAAAAATCCTTTAAATATCTGCTTTTTTAGCCCCCTAACCTTTAAATGGATAGAAGGCAAGTTTAACCTAATAATTCAGATTATAGACAACCACAGCGTCTGTTTCCTGTAAAAGCGTCATAGTAAACTAAGTTAATTTTTGGAGGAAGTCTAATCAGCATGCAACAAGTAAAACTATTTGATGAGGTAAGAAAGAGAAGGACCTTTGCCATCATATCCCACCCGGATGCGGGCAAAACCACTTTGACTGAAAAGCTGCTGCTCTACGGTGGGGCTGTACGCCTGGCAGGCACGGTTAAAGCCCGCAAAGCGAAGCAATACGCAGTTTCCGACTGGATGGAGATTGAAAGGCAGCGGGGCATCTCGGTTACCTCCAGTGTAATGCAGTTTGAATATAAGAGTCATAAGATCAACATCCTGGACACGCCCGGTCACCAGGACTTCAGCGAAGATACTTACCGGACGCTCATGGCTGCGGACAGTGCCGTCATGGTTATCGATGCGGCCAAGGGCATAGAGGAGCAGACTAAAAAGCTTTTTCGTGTTTGCCGAAACAGGGGAATCCCCATTTTTACTTTTATTAACAAGCTGGACAGATACGGAAAAGACCCCCTGGAACTCATCGATGAAGTTGAAAGAGTCCTGGGAATAAAAACATTTCCGATGAACTGGCCTATCGGCAGCGGCAGCGATTTCAAGGGGATTTACGACAGGAAGTCCGGTAAAGTTGAGCTTTACACCAGCCGGGAGCATGGCCGGAACATTATCTCCGCCAGCATTGGCAGCCTAGCCGACCCGGAAATTATTAGCAGATCGGACCCTTCCTTGCTTAAGAAGCTTGTGGATGATATTGAATTACTGGACCTGGCCGGAGATGACTACGAGGAGGAATTGCTCAGGAAGGGCCGGCTAACCCCGGTATATTTCGGGAGCGCCCTGACCAATTTCGGTGTCAGCTATTTTTTGAACTCATTCATAATGCTAGCTCCTGCCCCCTCTGGGAGGTTGTCTTCTGCCGGGGTTATTAAGCCTCATGAAGGGGAGTTTTCAGGTTTCATTTTTAAAATCCAGGCTAACATGAACCCGGCCCACCGGGACAGGATAGCTTTTATTCGCCTGTGTTCAGGTGTTTTCAGACGAGGGATGGTAGTTAAACATGTTCCCACCGGTAAACAAATCCGCCTGTCACAGTCCAAGCAATTCCTGGCCCAGGATGGTACTATCGTTGACGAAGCTTTTCCAGGCGATGTCATAGGGCTTTATGATCCGGGCCTTTTTCGCATTGGGGATACCCTGACGGAAAATAGCGACTTTGCCTACGAAGCCATTCCAAGATTTCAGCCTGAGTATTTCGCCAGAATCCATCTGAGAGACGCCATGAAAAGAAAGCAGTTTATAAAAGGGATGGAACAGCTGGCTGAAGAGGGGGCACTGCAAAAATATCATGACCTGAATGCTGGAACGGAGTCTCCGGTAGTCGGAGCAGTTGGGGTACTCCAGTTCGAAGTGCTGGAATATAGGATGAAATACGAATATGGTGTGGATATATTTTTAGAACACCTGCCATTTACCGTGGCCAGGTGGGTCCTGGGGAAAGGCGTGAACCTGCAATCTTCAGGGAACAGGCTGGTAGTTCAAGATGTTGACAACAACTATTTAATCCTTTTTGCAAACAGGGTCTATCTGGACTGGGAGAGCAGCAAAAATAAAGAAGTAACCTTTTTAGACCATCCCCCTGATGAAAGGAGCAAGTCATGCCTTTAAAAAAGGGTCAGGTAGCTTCATAAATTGCAGGTGTAATAAAGCATGTTTTTATATTCTACAACATTGAAGTACTGAGTACCAATAAAAAAAGGGAAATGTTTGCCTTCGTTGAATCATTTTTTTTGGAGGGATTGCATATGAAATTTGAACGATGGATAGGAAAAACTTGTGACATAATAAATGGGGAAGCTCAAGTTAAGATCAGAGTGCATCTAGCAGAAAGATGGTGTGGTTATGACATTGCAAGGGTCAGTGAATGTCTTATGCAAAAAGAGTGTGGGTTATCACACTGTGAGTTAATTAATTCAGAAGAAGAAAAAGCCATTGACCAACTAATATCAGACTACTATAAACAACTAGACATAAGGGATAAAATCAGGGAAAGCATGAAAGACTCGAATGTTTGAAGAAACTTTTTTATATTTAAAATTTTGGCTTAATAAAGGAGGAAGGGTATAAATGGGTATATCACTAAAATATACCATGGCCTGGATTGGTTTGGTAATAATAGCTATTTTCAATGCTGGATTGCGTGAAACAGGTTACCGCCGTTTTATGAGCGAGCTTTCTGCTCACCAGTTGTCTACCCTGACAGGTATTTTGCTGTTTACCCTGTATTTATGGATTCTCGCGGGTATCTGGAAAATACAATCGACAGAACTAGCTCTTGCCATAGGAGGGGTTTGGTTGGTTCTCACTATCTCATTTGAATTCATTTTCGGTCATTACATAATGGGGCATGCCTGGAGCAGCCTTTTACATGACTATAACCTGCTCAAGGGCAGGCTCTGGGTCCTGATACCGCTGTGGACCTTATTAGCTCCATATGTAATTTACAGGATTAAGCAATGAATAAACAGCCCGGTTTGACACCTCTCGAATATAAATTGTATATTATAAGGTTTGAGCAAAAAACTCCCTTGTTATAAGAAAAAGGAGTTTTTTTTGTTGTGGAGAAAGTTACACCGTTCCTTAATTTTCCTGGTTTACCACTAAAGTATGCCAAATTTTTACAAGGCTGGTTCACAATTATCCAGGAATAACTTTCTCAAGGATATCAACCCCTATAACAGGCTGTTTGGAGAAGCATATGAATAGGCCTCTGGTTGTTCTAGCGTTTTTTTTCGCCGCCGGGATTCTGGCAGGAGAAGCGGCAAATATCCAGTCTTCCACGGCCTTGGCCCTGGCTTTCTTTTCTTTTTTTACGGCTGTGACCGGGTGTATTTTAGCTTGGAAGGAAAACCGCCGGGTCATATTAATTCTTTTCTTCCTTTTAGGAATGGTTTTAGCCCGAATTGAGGCAGAAAAAGTAGAGACACAGCTGGCGGGCTACACCGGACAGCGGGTTGTAATGACCGGGCGGGTAATGGCCGAGCCGGATGTTCGGGAAGATAAAGTATTTTATCCAATGCAGGCGCAGGAACTCATTAAGGCCGGGGAGCGCCACGCTGTCTCAGGCACGGTGCGGCTTCAGGCATCAGAAGCAAGCCAGGTATTCGCGTACGGTGACGTGCTCATGGCTTCGGGACTGCTCATCCGGCCTGAGCCTGCAGGCAATCCAGGTGGGTTCGATTACAGGACCTACCTGGAGCGCCACGGGATTAAGGTTGTGCTTTTGGCCCGTGGGCAGGATGCTGTCCAGAAAACCGGTATTGGCGGCAGCAATCCGTTTCTTAACGCAGCTTTGAAACTCAAGCAGAAATTATCCGCTGCGGCCACCGCGTCACTGACTCCATCTCAGTCAGCAGTTTTAAACGGAGTTCTATTTGGAACCCAGGGTTTAATTGACAGGGACACAAGATGGTCTTTTCAAAAGACTGGTGTAGTGCACATTCTCAGCGTATCGGGACTGCATGTGGGACTGGTTCTGGGGGGTATCTTCGGGTTGATGCGCCTGTTAAGGCTGCCGCCCAATCTAACCGCTGCGGTGACCACACCGGCGCTTATTTTTTATGCATTGATGACCGGACTTAATCCTGCTGTGCTGAGGGCAACCATAATGGCGCTGCTTTTGGTTTGGGCCCACCACCTGGGACGCGAGCGGGACTGGCCGACAACATTAGCCTTTGCCGCCCTGGTAATGCTGGCATGGAAACCCCTGGAATTATTCAGCCCCGGATTTCAACTCTCCTTTACAGCGACCTGGGGTATTCTCTACCTGGGACCTGTTTTTACCGGTACTTTCAGCAGACTTTTCAAGAATTTGCCGGGAAATATGGCCCTGCCGGCCGCACAGGCTCTGTCTATTCCCCTTGCCGCCCAGATGGCTGCCGTCCCTCTGGTAGCCTGGTACTATAACCTTGTCTCACTAGTTTCTATTCCAGCCAACCTGCTGGCCGTGCCGCTGGTAGGACTGGTTATGGGCTTGGGAATGTTTGCAGCGTGCCTGGGTATGCTCTGGCTCCCCCTGGCTGTATTTATTAACGCGTCAACGGCAGCTGTTCTGGATTTATTTTTGGCCCTGATAGGTATCTTCCAGCGTCTGCCGGGAGCTGTGGTTTACCTGGCTACACCTCCCCTGCTTTTGGCCATGGCTTGGTATGGGGCGCTTACAGCGGCAGCAGCAGCGTACAATGGCTGGCGTCCTGTGTGCCTGCAGCGCCTAAAGGGCTGGGTACCCGCAGGCGCTATGACCTTTGTTGTTGTGCTGTTGATCTGGTGGCCATGGGGTGGCGGGAACAGGCTCACTGTACATTTTTTGGACGTAGGTCAGGGCGACAGCATATTGGTGCAGACTCCGGGCGGAAAGAACATGCTGATTGACGCGGGCGGCAGGCCTGGTGAATTTTTAAGCGGCAGCGGGACAGGTGAGCAGGTGGTAGCACCCTATCTAAGGAGTATTGGTGTGAGTAGAATAGACGCGCTGGTTTTAACCCATCCCCATGAGGACCACAGCGGCGGCGCCGTTTTCCTGATAGATAACTTTCCTGTTGACCTGGCTGTAGTTTCAACAACTGGCGATGCTGGCAATAAAGGAGATTCAGGCGTGTCTGAAGGGGCATCTGATATACCTGACGGCTACAAGGCGCTGCTGGATAAAATAGCCCTGAACGGAACGCCGCTACAGGTGGCAGAATCTGGTGACACCCTGAGGCTGGAAGACGGAGTTTTCATCGAGGTCCTGGCGCCGAAAGAGGATGCGGTGCAAAAAGAACAGGAATTAAATAATATCTCTCTGGTATTAAAGATGACTTACGGCCGCAGGTCATTCATTTTTACCGGTGATGTGGAATCGGAGGCGCAGAAGGAACTCATCCGGACAGATGAGGTGCTGAGAGCCGATGTGCTGAAAATGCCTCACCACGGCAGCCGCACTTTACTGCCGGAGCTGCTCGAACAAATCCAACCGGAAGTGGCGGTAATTTCGGTCGGCGCCCACAACACTTTCGGCCACCCCTCACTATATACTTTAGACCTTCTTGACCGCTGTGGAGCACGGGTCTATCGAACGGACCAGGACGGCGCGGTTATCGTGCAAACCGATGGAAACTATCTAAAGATATGGACGGGAAAAAAAAGAGACTAAAAAATTGTTTTACGTAAATGATTTTAAAAGATGTAAATGAATGAAGGATTTAACCATAATTTGGAAAAATATATAATATAAACCCGATAGGGAACTGAAAGGGGGAAGGACCGGCCCGCCCCGCCCCGAACATTTTGGGACTGTGTTGCACTACCAATCCCGATAAAGAATGAACTGGGAAAAATCGAGAAGTAAGAATAAGATGAAAGTAAGTTTTTTAAGCAAACCACCCGTTTTACGGGTGGTCATGATTCGATTTATGTGATTTTGGCTTATCTTAATATGCTCCTTTTAACAAAGGTTTTTCAGTGGCCCAGTAAAGGTAAAAACCATCATATACCTTAACGTTGTTGTAACCAAGCAACTTATCGAGCACGAAATAAACATAAGAAGCCCGGGATGCGTCGTCGCAATAAACAATAACCTGTTTATCTAGGGTAACATTTTTGTCAACAAAGATTTTTTCAAGGTCGGTTACTGTCTTGAAAGTCTGGTCTTCATTTATTAAGAGTTCCCAAGAGATGTTAACCGCCCCTGGAATGTGGCCGCGGCCGCTGTATTCTTCCGGTGACCGGGCGTCGATGATAACGTTTTCCTCGGGATTTTCCAAGGCAGCGGCAACATTAACAGTTTCAATAATAGCCCTTACCTTAGGCTGTACGTCGGTTAAATTAAACTTTCCAAGATATGTTCTTCTTACTCTTCCAGCTTCGATTTCGTAGCCATTGGCAAGCCACTGGTCAAGTCCGCCCTCCAATATCTGCACATTTAGTCCATACATGTTCAAGAAAAACCACAGACGGGCATGGGAGTAATTATCACTATAAACCACAATGTGGTCGGTGCTGTTTACACCATATTCCCTGATCGTCAGGCTAAAGATTTTGGGAGTGGTGAAACGGCCCCGCCGGTTTGGGTCTGACAGGGACTTAGGGCTAAAGCAAATTGCCCCTGGAATATGACCCTGTTCATAAATATTTCTATCCCGGGTGTCAATGATGGTTAAGTTGGGCTGATTCAGCATTCCTCTTAATTGTTCAGCACTTACCGTGCTTTCCGGGTAGGCGTAAGGTTTGACCTCATTCCTTTCAATTGCATCCCTTATAATAGCGTCTTCTATCTCCCCACCCCTGTTGCAGCCTGCAATTAAACCAAATAATAACGTTATAGCCAAAACAATGATTAAAACTTTTTTAAACCTCATTAGTACAACAACCTCCTTTTTCATGTAAAACTTGCGAAGTATCAATGGCAGTTAAGCCATTATATGTAATAACAAGAAAAGTGTGATCATACAGATACTATTACTCAACTTTCATACATTAAAATTTAGCCTCAAAACCATGGTAAAACTAGAGTTCTATTTGATAAATTTGCCAGTAAATAGAAAAAAGAAAAAGCACCTAAAAATAGGTGCTTTTGAATTCGTTCCGGCACTATTGGTGAATATTTTTGTTTACTATGAGTTCAACCATCATTTAGGAAACCATTGATCTTCGTTATATTACCAATCCCGATAATAAGGACCGAAAGGTTGTAACATTAGTTGCCCCGGCTAGAATTAAATACACATAACCACCTCATAACCTAACTCAAAAAGATGGATGATGACATATCTGAGCACTTCAGGAAAACTGACTGTCCCATGCTATTTAATATTTACCTAGTTTTTTATGTATTTTGCTTTTGTACGAGCCTAAAGCGAAGTTTACCCTTCTTTTTTCCATAAGCAGATCAAATTTTAATATTTGATAAGTCAGCTTCTTAGATAATGAATCTCTTTCTTCTTCACTATGGCAGCAGTCAATTAATTTTTGCAGGGAAACAATTTCTTTCTTGAGCTCAAGCTCTTCAGGCAGAACCCCCGCGTTCTTAAGTATTGTAAAACCAGCCCGAAGATGCTCTGGTACGTTGCTCATATAGTCCAGGTTTAAAGGCTTGCCCTTGTTCTTAAGGCAATCAAACTCTCCGTTCTCCATGGCTTCGCGAATTTTATTTTCAGCTACCATTGTTATAAAGTCCAATTTTTACCTCTCTCTGTTTAACTTAATAACTTAGGTACCCGGTACCAGCAATAAGTCTTTTTTGCGGTAGACAATTCCTTCAGCAACGGCAATCAGGTTGTTTTCACCATCCAGGACATTAATCCTGTACAGGGCGGTGCGGGAAGTCAAACTTATTTCTTCGGCGGTAGCTACCAGGGTGGTTCCGATTTGGGTAGCCTTTAAAAAGGATATGTTTACATTCAGGGCTAATGCAACTTGCCCCCGGGAGTTGCTGGCCGCGCCGAAAGCTATATCAGCCAGAGCAAAAATCGCGCCCCCGTGTGTAACACCGTTAAAGTTGACGGCATGTTTTCCTATTTTCATGGCTGTCCTGGCGTATCCCGGCTTGATCTCTATTAATTTTATACCCATTAACCTGGAAAATGCATCTTCTTTAATCTTTTCAGCGATTTTTTCATCAACAACATCCATTTCATCACCTCAAAAAGTGGACATATTTTACTTAACCTTTTGAACTAGTTAACTAGAGCCTGTGCTCTCGCTTTGTCTTCAAAAACGTTCATAAATAGAATTATAGGCCAAAATCTTATAGATGTAAATTTGTTTCGGGTTCTTTATAGGAGTAAACTGAAAAAGGCTCCCTGTAGTCACAATTCATGTGGGTTACAACGCGGCCTATTTTACACGTTATACTGTCATCCTCATGGCTGTCAAAGATGTCGTAGTGCAGGCAATCAAAACAAGGCCATTTCTCCATTCCAATCACCACCAGAAATATCTTGTCCGCTAATGTTTAAAAATACTCATCAGATGCTTGAATAGAAATTTTGCAGTAAGTGGCATAATCTACTTGACAGCGCCGTTTCGTTCTGTTAAAATCCAACCATATTAAAATGACGATGAGAGGGAATAGTAGGCGCTTTCCTGCGGGTTTCAGAGAGCCGCTGTTTGGTGTGAGGCGGTCGAAGACGGGGCGCGGAACTCTCCCTGGAGTTGCCGACCGAAATCTTTGCAAAGTAGGCTCGGACGGATCTTCCACCGTTAAAAGGAAGGGGATATCGGATTCTTTAAATCCCGTATCTTTTAAGGAGAGCGGCTTTAAGCTGCTAAGTTGAGTGGTACTGCGGAGGTAAGCCCTTCGTCTCAATGCGAGGCGGAGGTTTTTTATTTTGCAGCAGAAAATTGAGGCGGCTCAATGATGATGGGGCCTGGAAGCCTTATAATTTCAGGAGTGGGCCGGGATATGAGGAGGAAACGATAAGTGAAAAAGCTGTATATATTTGATACGACTCTCAGGGACGGTGAAAAGTCTCTGGGGATAACCCTGAATGCCGCTGAAAAACTGGAAATAAGCAGGCAGTTGGTCAAGCTTGGCGTCGATGTGATCGAAGCTGGTTACCCTGCTTTTTCACCTTTTGATTTGGAGGCTGTGCGAACCATTGCCCGGGAAGTCAAAGAGGCAGTTATTTGCGGCTTTTCCCGTGCGGAAGAAAAGGACATTGACTATTGTGCGGAAGCGCTTCGGGAAGCTGCACAGCCGAGAATTCACACAGGAATAGGAATTTCCCCGCGTCATATGGGACAAAAGCAGCTGTCTCCCGCTCAGGTTCTTGAAACAGCGGTGTCTGCCGTAAAACATGCGAAAAAATATGTGAGCGACGTCCAATTTTACGCGGAAGACGCCTTCAACAGCCACCGGCCTTTCCTGGTTGAAATCATTGAGAAAGTTATAGAAGCCGGGGCTACAGTGGTGAATATACCTGATACTGCAGGATATGCCACACCCTGGGAGTATAATGATTTGATCTGCCATGTTATGAATAATGTTAAGAACATTAATCAGGCCATGGTCAGCATCCACTGCCATAACGACCTCGGCATGGCTACTGCTAATGCATTGGCCGGGATCAGAGCAGGTGCAGTCCAGGTTGAGGGTACAATAAACGGGATCGGGGAGCGTGCTGGAAACACTTCTTTAGAAGAAGCAATTATGGCTATTTACACCCGGCGCTATAGTTATGGTATAAAATGGGGAATCAACACCAAAGAGATTTCTGCCACCAGCAGGCTGGTAGAAAGGGTCACAGGAGTTGCGGTGCCTGGCCACAAAGCGATAGTGGGCACCAATGCGCTTAAGCGCGTGCCGATTATTGACCAGAGCTATTCTTCACAGGCGAAAACCGCATATGAAATGATTGAGCCCGACCTGGTAGGGCTGCCTAAAAGCGGGGTAGTTTTAAGCGCAAACACCGGTAGAAGCGAGTTCATGCGCGGGATGGAGAAATTGGGATACTGCCTGGGGAAGGAAGACCTTGAATCAATATATGAAAAATTTTTAATGCTTGCCGGTAAAAAAAAGGAAGTTGTCGACGAGGACCTGCATTTACTAATAGATGAATCAAGGGAACATAGTGAAAAAATTATCGTCAGGAATATATCAGTTACCACCAACGGGGTGTCCAGGGCTACGGCAACCGTAACCCTTGATCTTGGAGGTGAAACTGTTACTGACGCGGCCTGCGGCTACGGTCCTGTAGATGCAGTATTTAAGGCGGTTGACCTTCTGGTTGGAGAGCAGGTTTGTCTGGAGGGTTTTTCGTTAAAGTCTGTCAGCCGGGGCCGTGAATCACTGGGAGACGCTACGGTGAAGGTGCGTTATGGAGATGACGGGCACGTGGTTGGCAGAGGCGCCAGTACCGATGTGATTGAGGCCAGCGCAAAGGCCTATGTTAATGCCCTGACCAAGGTAAAGATAATCACGCGGGAAAATACCAGTTTTGCACGGTAAAGACAGCCTCAGTATGAAGGGTCAGAGCCTTAAACTCTGACCCTTTATGAATTTATAGGGCATTACTTTTACTTTTCGTTGTAAGGGACAGGCGGATTTAATATAATGAAGGAAAATATCCGGGGGTGTATAGTATGGCTGTTATTGAAGTAACGGTAGTTCCTATAGGGACGCCGTCTTCAAGTTTGAGTGAATATGTCGCAGGCTGTGTTAAATTACTGATGGATTCTGAAGGAATCAGCTACCAGCTTACGCCGATGGGTACCGTTATTGAGGGAGATCTGGACCGGGTGCTGGCACTGACTCGCCTGATGCATGAGCATCCTTTTGAAAAAGGAGTCTCCAGGGTGGTTACGACCCTGCGCATAGACGACAGGCGGGACAAGGACCTGACCATGAAAGGAAAGGTGGAGGCGGTAAAAACAAGACTGTCCAGTTCTAAGGTGCAGCCGTGAAATATTTCATTGATCTGATCAACGGTCTTAAGCGAGGCGAGATACATCCTGTTTATCTTTTTTACGGGGAGGAGTCCTATCTCAAAGAACAGGCCATATTACGTTTTAAGGAATGGTATTTACAAGGTGAGCCCGACATGAACTTTGACTTGATTAATGGTGAGACAACAACTCCTGCGGACATTGCGTCAAGAGCTGAGACACTTCCTTTTTTCTCCGGGAGGAGACTGGTAGTGGTTAAAAACCCAACCTTCTTTAAAGGCCCCAAGCGGGCAGGCAAGGATGCAGCGGCAGATGATGAAGAATCAGCCGGACAGCGGGGAGAGGCGCCGCTGCTGGAGTACATTAAAAATCCATTGGAATCGACCTGCTTGATCTTCACTACCGGTGATTCGGTGGACAAGCGCAAGCGTGTTTTTAAGGCGATCAAGAAAAAAGGCCAGGCACTGGAGTTTGTATTTCTCAGCAGGGGGGAATTGGCTCGCTGGTTGGCGCAAAAAACCGGCGCAGCCGGGAAAAAGCTTGCTGCCGGGGCGGGGGAAACCTTGCTGAACGCCGCTGGACCATCCCTGCAAAAACTTGTTTCTGAGCTTGAGAAGTTGTTCAACTATACATACGGACGGGAAGTTATTACCCAGGATGACATCCGGCAGGTTTGCCCGGTTGGGATAGAAGAAAATATCTTTGCTATAGTGGACGCCGTGGGTGGCAGGAGGTGCGGAGACGCGCTTTCTGGGATCCGGGAACTGCTGGCAGCGAAGGAACCTCCGTTTAAAATCCTTTCCATGATTTCCAGACAGTTCAGGCTCCTGCTGCAGGTGCGCGATCTGATGGGACGGGGCTGCCCTGCCAGAGAGATACCAGCTATACTTAAAATTCACCCCTATACGGCTCAAAAGATTGTCGCCCAGTGCAAAAATTTCAGTCAAGATTATCTGATCGTGTCCATTCAGTCATTATCCGAGGTTGACCTTGCGGTAAAAACCGGGCGACAGGAATTTTACCCGGCGGTGGAAAACTTTTTATTAAAGCTCTGCGCCGGGGAGACAGATAAGAAATGAGCCTAACTACATAAAAAAACCACCCCTGCTCATAGAGTGGTTTTTGCGTCCTATCCCGTCGTCTTGTTAAATCGCTTAGTCAGGCGGGATTTTTTACGTGATGCTGCATTTTTATGTAAAATGCCTTTAGTAACGGCTTTGTCTATAGCTCTTATCGCACCACGAAGACTGAGTCCCGCCTCTTCCTTGTCGGTAGTTTTCATGGCTGTTTCAAATTTTCTGATAGTAGTTTTTAGAGCCGATTTAATCCGGGTATTGCGCATTGTCCTCAAACGGGTTACTTCCACCCGCTTTGACGCTGATTTAATGTTCGGCATGACATTATCACCTCCCAACGGCAACAATTCTACCATGCACAGAAAAAAAATGCAAGGGCTGCCGGTATATCCTTTGGTCTTTTGGTCAAAGCTATTTTTAGCTTATAAAAAAGGGGGTGAAGATGTATGCAGTGGCTTGGACTTATTATTAGATTTTTTGTATCTGCCCTGGTTCTGATTGTGGTGAGTTGGATCTCGCCTGGCTTTGTGGTGAGTGGCGGAATCGTTGGGGCGTTGATAGCCGCAGCAGTAATTGTTGTGCTTGGTTACATTGCGGAAGCGCTTCTGGGAGACCGTATTTCCCCTCAGAGCAGGGGCCTGGTTGGATTTGTAACAGCGGCTGTAGTCATTTATCTGGCACAATTTATCATTCCAAGCTTGCTTAACGTAACTATTGTAGGCGCTTTGATATCCGCTTTTATTATCGGACTAATTGATGCTTTTGTGCCTACCGTCTTGCGCTGAGCGACCCTCATAAACCCCTCTTTCCGGGCATACAATTAATGAACGAGCCTGGAAGGAGGGGTTTTCTATGCACTCCGCTCCCGTCAGCCGTTACCGGAGAATTCATCCCGCAGGCGCCCGCCGTACAATGACGGGGCTGATTTTTTCGTTTGTGGTCCTTATTTACATTGCGATAACGCTATCCTCCTTTGAGTGTCAACAAATAATTATCGAAAGAACCGGAAGCGTTTTCGAAAGAATAATTACACATAACACAAAAGATCCTTTAAAAATTTTTAAACTTGCTGCGCCAATCCTCGGTTGGAGCAGTTTCGAAGGGGATTCGGTTTTTCTGACCCCTGCTGAGTATTTTTATTGGGCGGCGGGATATGCCGGGAGGGTGAACTTGAGTAGCCCGGCGGCAGTTTTACAATCACAAATACCTCTATTAGCTTCTGTGGAATATCCGGGATTAATAAACGGGGCCGGTATTGTTACCACGGTACCCCAATCCGCGGCTCAAACCGCAACAGCGCTGCCGGGTGAAACTCTGGTGTGTATTTATAATACCCATACCGGTGAAACATATAACCTGAGTGACGGGGTTGAGAGGCTGGACGGCAGGCACGGCGGCGTTGTTACGGTGGCGGAAGCCCTCCAGGAGGCTCTGGAAAAGACCCACGGAATCAAATGTGACAGGTCCGACAGGATTAATGACGCCAACTACGCCACTTCCTACCTGGAGTCGGAAAAAACGGCGCGTGAACTGCTGGCCGCCAATCCAAATACTGTGATGATCCTGGATATCCACCGCGATTCAGGTCAGACGAGGGAGCAGAGCGTGGTAAAGGTTAACGGTCAGGAGGCTGCGGCAATTCTGTTCATCGTCGGCTCAGAGACCCGCAGGCCGTTTCCAAACTGGCGTCAGAACCATGCCATCGCCATGGACCTGTCCGAAAGGCTCAATGATATGTACCCCGGCCTATCCCAGGGCGTCAGGGTAAAGGACGGCCTTTACAACCAGTCCCTGCACCCCGGCGCCGTGCTGGTAGAGATTGGGACAACAGAAAATTCTACAGAAGAGGCGGTTTTATCAGCCCGTCTGCTTTCTGACGCCATAGCAGGGTATATTTACGGAACAGCAGATTAAAGCTGCTTATAAAGGCCGATGCTTTTTGAACTCAGTTATTACAATAAGATCAATAAAGGGGCAGCGAGATGGGGCTGCCCCTTTATGTTACCGTGGATGTACCGTATGCGCCAGAACCTTTGGCATGCGAAGTTATTTTTTAATTATTAAAACATTAACTGTTCATTAATTATTCATATTATTAAGGGTGTTGGTTTAGTTGGATGCTGAACACCATGCTGTCTTATGTATAAGAAGGAGGGTTTTTTTTCAATAATATATATGGAATAAATATACAGCTAGTAGCCCTGACGCTAAATCAAAATATTAAATATTCTCAAGGAGTATTGCCAATGAGTCCGATCAAGTACCTACTGTCAGCGTTTTTTTTTATGGTAATAATATTTGCCGGCGTTAATGTCACACTTTCAGAATTCAATCGTGACATATATCCAGAACAGGGGATAAGGGTTTTTGCCGTGGATGGCGTCAGGCATGGTTCTGTGGACCTGGAGGTTCTTGGCGCGAAGAAACAGCTAATACTACCGGAATACTTGGAGCAGGATCTGCTCCAGGAAAGAGCAATAACAGCTTTTAACAATATTTTAGAGGCTGGCAGAGACCTTGGTAAGCAAAGTCCTGAACAGGCTTTTAAAAAAACACTTAAAACTATTCGCAGCCTGTCTGATAAAATAGCTGCAGACCTGAATTTTTGCGCCCGATATGTAACCGGCGATATGTCCTGGGAGGAAGATTTGCCTGGGCATGGAGAGGAACGATAATAATTTGATACCAGCCTACAGGTAGTATATAATTATATAGTTGTTCTAAATATAAGGAGGAGTCTCCAAAATGGAGTGGGAGAAGGAGAGAATTCGTAATTTCTGTATTATTGCCCACATTGACCACGGCAAGTCGACCCTGGCGGACAGGCTCCTGGAATATACGGGCGCTGTCTGCGGACGGGAGATGACTGAGCAGGTTCTGGACCAAATGGAACTTGAGCGTGAGCGCGGTATAACGATCAAAATGCAGGCTGTTCGCCTAAACTACCGTGCTGAGGATGGCCGTGATTATCAATTAAACCTGATCGACACTCCGGGACACGTTGATTTTTCTTATGAAGTGTCTCGCAGCCTGGCTGCCTGCGAGGGCGCGCTTCTGGTAGTGGACGCAGCTCAGGGAATAGAAGCTCAGACCCTTGCCAACGTTTACCTGGCCCTGGATCACAACCTGGAAATAATACCTGTTATAAACAAGATCGACCTTCCCAGCGCCGAACCTGAAATAGTTAAAAAAGAGATTGAAGATGTTATCGGCATTGACGCATCCTGCGCCGTTATGGCTTCCGCCAAACATGGCCAGGGGATCAAGGAAATCCTGGAGCAGATCGTTGCCAAAATACCCCCGCCGGGGGGACAGCCTCTGGCGCCGCTGAGAGCGATGATTTTCGATTCTCACTACGACCCGTACAAGGGTGTTATCGCTTACATCCGGGTTATAGAGGGTTCCGTTAAAACCGGCATGAGGGTCAGAATGATGGCTACCTGCAAGGAGTTTGAGTTAAACGAAGTAGGTATATTTAAGCCTGTCCCCGCCTCTATTGACAGGCTTCTTACCGGGGAGGTCGGCTATATTGCCGCCAGCATTAAAAATGTTCAGGACTGCCGCGTGGGCGATACTGTAACAGATGCTGGTAATCCCGCTTCCATTCCACTGCCGGGCTACCGCAGGGTCACCCCGATGGTTTACTGCGGCTTGTATCCCGTTGACACGGTGGGTTACGAAGATTTAAGGGACGCCCTGGAAAAACTGGAGCTAAACGATGCCTCCTTGATTTTTGAACCGGAAACATCTGCCGCGCTGGGCTTCGGTTTCCGCTGCGGTTTTCTGGGACTTTTACATATGGAGATTATCCAGGAGCGGCTCGAGCGGGAGTACGGGCTTAGTTTAATCACTACCGCTCCTAATGTCATCTACCGGATCACCACTACCACCGGGGAGGTTGTTGAGATTGAAAACCCCAGCAAGATGCCCCCGGCCGGCAAGGTGGACATGATTGAAGAGCCCTATGTGAAAGCTACGATCATGACGCCCAAAGATTATGTGGGCGCGGCAATGGAACTAAGCCAGGAGCGCCGCGGTATTTTCGACAATATGGAATACATGGGCATCAACAGGGTGATGCTCACCTACGACATGCCTTTGAGTGAAATAATTTTTGATTTTTTTGACCAGCTGAAGTCACGTACCAAAGGGTATGCCTCCCTGGATTACGAGCTGGCCGGTTTTAAACAGTCTGAGCTGGTCAAGCTTGATATCATTATCGCCGGTGAGGTGCTAGATGCCCTGTCGGTAATCGTGCACCGGGACAAGGCTTTCTACAGGGGCCGTGCGCTGGTTGAAAAACTTCGCGAGCTCATCCCCCGCCATCTTTTTGAAATTCCGATCCAGGCTTCTATAGGCAACCGGATTATTGCCAGGGATACGGTCAGGGCAGTGCGCAAGGATGTCCTGGCCAAGTGTTACGGCGGCGACATCTCGCGCAAGCGCAAACTGCTTGAGAAGCAAAAAGAAGGAAAGAAGCGGATGAAACAGGTTGGTAACGTCGAAATCCCACAGGAGGCATTTATGGCCGTTCTGAGAGTGGGAGAGTAGGTGTTCGGTAATGGCCATCGGTCTTTACATTCATGTGCCTTTTTGTATAAAAAAATGCTTTTACTGTGACTTCACATCTTATCTTTTAACCTTTGAGGCGGCAGATGCTTATTTAAACGCCCTGTCCGGGGAGATCCGGATGTATGGCCACACCCTGCCCCACGGGCTGCGGGAAGTGTCCAGCGTGTATATCGGGGGAGGAACACCTACATGCCTTCCCGCCTGTGAAATCAGGTCTGTTTTAGAAAAAATTCGTTCAGTTTTTTCTCTTTTGCCGGAGTGTGAAGTTACTCTGGAGGCAAACCCGGGAACCATTAGCCAGGAGGGTCTTCAGGAGTTGGCAGAGTGCGGGGTAAACCGTCTCAGCCTGGGTATACAGTCCTTTCAGGACAGTCATCTAGGCATACTGGGACGTATTCACACGGCCGGGGAAGCTGTGGAAGCTATACATTTAGCGAGAAAAGCAGGTTTTCGAAACCTCAGTTTGGACCTTATTTATGGCATTCCAGGTCAGACTTTGGAAGAATGGCTTGAAACTCTTAGCCGGACAGTTGATCTGTCGCCGGAGCATATCTCTGCCTACGGACTGCAGCTCGAAGAAGGCACACCGCTTAAGCGGTCCGTTGAAAAAGGAGAATATGAAAAATGCCCGGAAGAGCTTGATCTGTCCATGTATCAAGCAGCGATAGATTTTTTAACGGACAGTGGTTACGACCATTACGAAGTGTCTAATTTTGCCAGAACGGGAAAGCAGTGCGCGCACAACCTGGTTTACTGGATGAACCAGCCCTACCTGGGACTTGGCCCGGCTGCGCACTCCTGCCTCTTTGGAGAAAGATTCTCCAACGAGCCGTTGTTGGAAAGGTACCTGGATAAAGTCGCCAGAGGTGTGCTGCCTGTAGAGCACAGGTCAATATTAGGGGCCGGGGTAGAAATGTCCGAGACCATGTTTTTAGGATTAAGGCTGATCAATGGAGTTAACCTGAATTTGTTTCTCCGGCGCTATGGCTTTGAGGCAAATGAAATATACAGGGCACAGATTACCGGCCTTATTGAAAAGGGTCTGCTTGAACAAATCAATGGTTTCCTGCGTCTCAGCAAGAAAGGACTGCCGGTGGCAAACAGGGTTTTCAGTGAGTTTGTGTGATTACAGATGTCCTTTTTCGTTCATTCCCTTGACAAAAATATGGAGTGGTGTTATTTTTTATTTATGGCGTTTTAGCACTCAGCAGCATAGAGTGCTAACAATATGCACAAAGGGGGTCCGGTGTGAAATATGGACGATCGCAAGCGAAAAGTGTTACTGGCCATCGTTCACGATTATATTGCCACTGCTGAACCGGTCGGATCCCGTACCATTGCAAAAAAATACAGGCTCGGTGTGAGCCCTGCAACCATTCGCAATGAAATGGCGGACCTGGAGGAGCAGGGTTATATTGAGCAGCCTCATACCTCAGCCGGACGCGTCCCGTCCGAGCGGGGTTATCGCTATTATGTGGACTATCTAATGGAGAAAGAACAACTATCCAGGGAAGAAGAAGAAATCATCCGCCGGGGCTATGAGACTAAAGTCAAGGATGTGGGCCAGGTCATTCATAAAACCGGTCAGCTTCTCTCCCAGCTTACGCATTGTACCGCCATGGTGCTCACGCCGCAGATTGGCACAAGCTGTTTCAGACATATACAGCTGGTGCCCATGCATTCATCACAGGCCATGGTAATTGTCGTGATGGATAACGGCATTGTACATCACAGGATGATTGAAACACCTGACAGTATCAGCTCTACCGACATGGAAACCCTGTCCAAAGTTTTAAACGCCAAGCTCCAGGGTTTGACTATGGAGAGCATCAAGCTTACTTTGATGAAGGAAATCTATCTTGAACTTGGCAGATACAAGCACATCCTGGATCTGGCCATGGAATTGATGCAGGACAGCCTGGTACTCAAGACGGAGGATAAAATATACCTGGGCGGGGTATTTAATATGTTAAGCCAACCGGAATTCCACAACGTGGAAAAGGTTAAAACCATGCTCAGCATTATGGAACAGGAAAAAATGCTCCACGAGCTTTTGGCCTGTGAGAGCCAGGACGATGGTGTAACAGTACGGATCGGCGGCGAGATTAAATACAATGTGATCAGGGACTACAGTATGGTTGCCGCGCCCTATTCTGTAAGCGGGCAAAAAATTGGCTCCATAGGTGTGCTCGGCCCGACCAGGATGGAGTACGCCAAAGTTATCAGTATAGTTGATTTCATGACAGCGAACCTTTCTCAGGTGCTGGAGCGGCTTATCCTGGGCGGGGGAAAGTAAGGGGGAACCTTTGTTTTGAGCTTGAAGAGGGAAGCAGTTTCTGGTTCGGACGTGGATGAAAGACTGGCTGCTTTGATTACCAATACCAATGCCTTCCGGGCTATCGCCAGCGCGGTAGAAGGCACCCTTGGACCTAAGGGCCTGGATACCATGCTTGTTGACAGGTTTGGAGAGGTTGTCATAACCAATGACGGTGTCACCATTCTAACCATGATGGAAGCCAATCACCCTGCAGCCAGGATGTTAATAAACATTGCCAGGGCGCAGCAGGAAGAGATAGGTGACGGCACCACCACAGCCACGGTTTTGGCCGGCTCACTGGTAGGCTCCGGTGTGGAGCATGTGGTAAAAGGAGTTCCGGTTGCCCGAGTGATCGAGGGGCTGCGCGTAGGTTTAAACAAGGCTTTAGAGGCGATGAAGAGGCAGGCGCGCCCTGTCAATGGACTGGGTGACCCGGTGATCCGGCAGGTGGCCCTGGTTGCCGGGCGGGGCCACGAAGACATAGCCGAACTGGTGGTTCAGGCAGCGGAACTTATTGGTGAAGAGAAACTAAGAGAGTCTTCTTTTAAGTTTACAGATGCCATTGTTGCCGAGGAAGGGGCAGATAACAAGGTTTTTATGGGCATTATTATCAACAAGGAGCGGATGAACCGCCAGATGCCCAGGGAGCTTGACAATTCGAAGGTATTAATAATCGACGATGCCCTGGAGCCGGAGGAAATAGATGATGAGGCCCTGGGAACCGAGGCGGGCTTTGCCCGGTACCTGCAGCTTCAAAATGAATTTAAAGAAAATGTAAATAAAATTGTTGACATCGGAGTCGGCCTGGTCCTGGTAGATCGCGGCGTAGATGACATAGCCGAGGAAATACTGACTGATGCGGGACTGATTGTAATCCAGAGGGTATCCAGCAGGGAATTAAGGAAGGCTGCTGAGCATACAGGCTCCCGGATGATCAAGCGCACCGGCCTGAAAAAGGCTCCGGAGGAGCTGATGAAGTACCTGGGACAGGCTGGTAAGGCTTTTAATGATGAAAAACTGGAACAGGTATGGGTCTTGGGTGGCGGAGGCAAGCCCATGGCAACCGTACTGGTGGGCGCTGCCACATCGGAAGTGGTAGGTGAAAGAGAGCGCATCGCCAGGGATGCAGCGGCCTCGGTGCAGGCGGCCATCATTGGCGGCGTGGTTCCCGGGGGAGGTTCTCTTGAGCTGGCTGTATCCCGTGAGGTGGAAAAAGCGCGGGAAGGCATCCGGGGAATGGCAGCTTATGGGGTTGACTGCGTGGTTGAGGCCCTGAAGCGCCCTATGTCACAAATAGTGGCTAATGCCGGGTTTAACCCCCTGGAAAAGCTGGGGGACGTTATAGCGGCCCAGGTGGAGACAGGAAAAAATTCCCTGGCTATTGACTGCGACAGCGGTCAGGTTGCAGACA
This sequence comes from Pelotomaculum sp. UBA3103, assembly GCA_002365855.1. Lineage (GTDB taxonomy): Bacteria > Bacillota > Desulfotomaculia > Desulfotomaculales > Pelotomaculaceae > UBA3103. Next base: position 23,174 of record DFAP01000073.1, read on the forward strand.
TGGTTGAAATGGGTATTGCTGATCCGGCCAGCGTAAAGATCTATGCTCTCAAAGCAGCCGGAGAGGTAGCCGAGGCAATTTTACGGATTGACACTATTATTAAAAAGCGGGAAGAGAAAAGCATTAACACAAAAGAACCCAGTATAGCTGGGCTGTGAGGTGACATGCATGATCAATGATGACGTAAAAAAAGAAAACTCGGCAACTGAAGAAACATTAAACAAAACAAGTTCGGATTTGGATGATGTCCTGGAAAAAGAGCAGGGTGATGTTCTGGCTGAGGAGTCAGACCCGGCTGTCCTGCGAAAACTCCTGGATGAGCAGAAGGCCCGGGCGGAGGAAAATTTTGATCGCCTGGTCAGGCTGCAGGCGGATTATGAAAATTTCCGCAGGCGGACGCGCCAGGAAAAGGAGGACTTATATAAATACGCCTCTGAACAGCTGGTTAACGCACTTTTGCCTGTGCTGGACAACTTCGAGCGGGCCCTGGCAGCAGACAGCGTTTCCATAGATAACTATAAATCAGGCGTACATATGATTTACAAACAGATCCAGGATGTGCTTGCATCAGAGGGGGTTAAGCCGGTTCCAGCCGTTGGTGAGCAATTCGACCCGTTAAAACACGAGGCCGCTCTGCGGGCTGAATCGGACCAATACCCGGATAACACAGTAATAGAAGAGCTACGGCGTGGTTATTACCTTAAAGATAAGGTAATAAGGCCGGCTATGGTGAAGGTTGCCAAATTATCCTGATCTGAATAAATAAATAAATAACAGGGGGTAAAAATAGGATGTCTAAAGTAATTGGAATTGATCTCGGTACCACCAACTCCTGTGTTGCTGTGATGGAGGGCGGAGAGGCGGTCGTTATCGCAAACGCCGAGGGAGCCAGGACGACCCCTTCGGTTGTCGGTTTCTCAAAAACAGGTGAAAGGCTTGTCGGAACTGTGGCCAAGAGACAGGCCGTGAGTAACCCGGATCGTACGATCGGCTCTATTAAACGATATATGGGCACTGACCATAAGACTATCATAGACGGGAAAAACTACACTCCCCAGGAGATTTCAGCAATGATCCTCCAAAAAATGAAGGCCGATGCGGAGGCCTATCTGGGAGGAAAGGTAGAAAAAGCGGTCATTACCGTGCCTGCTTATTTTAGTGATTCACAACGTCAGGCCACCAAGGATGCGGGCAGGATAGCGGGTCTTGAAGTGTTGCGTATTATCAATGAGCCTACTGCAGCAGCGCTGGCCTACGGCCTGGATAAAGGTGAGGAGCAGACTGTACTTGTATATGATCTGGGCGGCGGCACTTTTGACGTGTCCATTCTGGAACTGGGCGACGGAGTATTTGAGGTAAAAGCAACCAGCGGTAATAACCGCCTGGGCGGTGACGACTTTGACCAGAGGATCATAGACCACCTGGCCGGCGAATTTAAGAAAGATACTGGTATCGACCTGCGTAAAGACAAAATGGCAATGCAGCGTTTGAAAGAAGCCGCAGAGAAAGCAAAAATCGAGCTTTCTGGTTTGGCTACCAGCAATATCAACCTGCCTTTTATTTCTGCTGACGCGGAAGGGCCCAAGCACCTGGACATCACTCTTTCAAGGGCCAAATTCGAGGAAATGACCGCAGACATGATCGAAAAGACCATGGGACCGACACGCCAGGCTCTTTCTGATGCCGGTCTGGAACCAAAGGATATCCACAAGGTCCTGCTTGTTGGAGGAGCCACCAGGATGCCCGCGGTGCAGGAAGCTATTCGCAAGTTTTTGGGCCAGGAGCCGCACAAGGGGATCAACCCTGATGAATGTGTAGCAATCGGTGCGGCCATTCAGGCGGGGGTGCTGGCCGGCGAGGTAAAGGATGTAATTCTTCTTGACGTGACTCCGCTGTCCCTGGGCATTGAGACCCTGGGAGGCGTATTAACCAGGTTGATTGATCGGAACACAACTATCCCCACGTCTAAAAGCCAGATTTTCTCAACGGCGGCGGACGGCCAGACTACTGTTGAAATTCATGCGCTTCAGGGTGAGCGGTCTATGGCGGCGGACAATAAAACACTGGGCAGGTTTACCCTGACAGGCATTCCTCCCGCACCCAGGGGTGTACCGCAGATTGAAGTGAAGTTTGATATCGACGTGAACGGCATTGTGAATATTTCTGCTAAAGACAAGGGTACCGGCAAGGAACAAAGCATGACTATAACGGCCACCTCCAATCTTAACGAGCAGGAAATAGATCAGATGGTCAAGGAAGCCGAAAAACACGCCGCCGAGGACAGCAAGCGCAAGGAAGAGGTAGAGCTGCGCAACCAGGCTGACAGCTTGGTCTACCAGGCCGAAAAGACGATCAAAGACTTCAAGGAAAAAGCCGACCCTGCGGCTATAGATAAACTCCAGGCAGCCACTGACGATCTGAAAGAAGCCTTGAAAAGCGATGACATAGAATCAATCAAGGGCAAGCTCGAGGCCCTAACTGGACCGCTGTATGAACTTACTGCAGCTATGTACCAAAAGACCGCTCAGGAGCAAAGCCCTGAAGGTGGAGCCGGCGGCGATGAGGCCGGCGGCACACAAGAGCAGTCGCAGGAAAATGTTGTGGACGCCGATTTTGAAGTGAAGGAAGATAAATAAACATAATTAAATACTCAAAATAAGTGAAAGCCGGGATTTATATAAAAGTTGAGCAGGTTAAACGGTAAAGAGATAGAATTTAAAACTGCGCTTGTATTAAGGGGAATCCTGGTTCCCCTTTGCTTTGTTTTGTTTTAGTTTGATAAGGTGGTGGGCAAGTGGCAAAACGTGATTACTATGAAGTTCTGGGAGTATCCAGAAACGCCTCCGTAGAGGAGATAAAGAAGGCTTATCGAAAACTGGCGCGAAAGTTTCACCCTGACGCCAATCCTGATGACCCAAACGCGGAGGGCAAGTTTAAAGAAATCAGCGAGGCTTATGTGGTCTTAAGCGACCCTGAGAAAAGGGCCGGCTATGACCGTTTCGGCCATGCCGGATCGGACGGGCAGGGTTTTGGCGGGTTTGGCGACTTTAACGGGTTTGGTGACATGGGCGGCCTGGGGGATATTTTTGAAATGTTTTTCGGTGGCGGTGGCCGCCGCCGCGCCGGTCCGGAACGAGGGGCAGACATAAGGTCAGATTTGGAGATCACCTTAAAAGAAGCCGCGTTTGGGCTGGAACGCGAGATTAAAGTTCCGCGAACCGAGGAGTGCGGCACATGCGGCGGCAGTGGCGCGGCCGCAGGGAGCAAGCCGGTCACATGCTCCGTCTGCAAAGGCGCCGGGCAGGTCCAGTATGCCCAGAACACACCTTTTGGCCGAATTGTACAGTCCCGCACCTGTGACCGCTGCCGCGGAGCAGGCCAGATGATTGAGAAGCCCTGCCCCACCTGCCGTGGAACAGGTCAAATTCGCAAGACACGCAGTATAAAAATTAAAGTTCCTCCGGGAGTTGATAACGGTTCCCGGCTCCGTGTTGCTGGTGAAGGTGAAACCGGTACAAGAGGCGGTCCCAGGGGTGATCTTTACGTATACATTCACGTTAAGCCTCACCGCGTCTTTAAGCGGGAGGGAGACGATTTGGTTTGTGAAATGCCCGTATCCTTTGTGCAGGCTACCCTTGGTGATGAGGTGGAGGTTCCCACACTGGAGGGTCTGGCTAAATTAAAGATTCCTGAGGGGACCCAGTCCGGTACAATTTTTAGGATGAAGGGAAAAGGCATCCCGCATGTAAGCGGCTATAACAGGGGTGACCAGCTTGTCGTGATTAAGGTTGTGACACCAAGCAAGCTTAGTGAAAAGCAAAAAGAACTGTTAAAGGAGTTTGCCCGCATGGGCGGCGAGAATACTCTGAACGCCGGCAGTGCAGGGGACAAGAGTTTTTTTGCAAAAGTGAAAGACGCCTTTATAGGTTGAAACAAAACAGGTCGGTTTATATACGTGTGCGGATAAATTTCTGTGAATAAGGAATGAGAACTAGTTGGATTGGTTGGAAATAACGGTCAGCACTGCTCCAGAAGGTATTGAACCGGTTGCTGAATTAATACGCGAGACAGGGGCCGGCGGGGTTGTCATTGAAGACCCCGCCGTTATTCTTCAATATGCTGTCAGGACAGAACCTGAAGAATGGGCAGTCATGAACGTGATTGAGGACGGCATATGTGTGGTTAAAGGTTACCTGCCGGTTGATGACGAGCTGCTCAAAAGGGTTGATGAACTTTTATACTCCATTGGTCGCCTTGGTCTTGACCAAACTCCCGAAGTCCATACCCGTGTGGTAATGGAGGAAGACTGGGCCAACGCCTGGAAGGCGTATTACAAGCCACTGAGAATTGGCCGACGCCTGGTTATTAAGCCACCATGGGAGGACTATCATGAGCCCGGGGACTGGCTGGTGATCGAACTGGACCCTGGAATGGCCTTCGGCTGTGGGACTCACGCCACAACTTCCATGTGCCTGAGGTTGTTGGAAAAACACGTCAGGGTGGGGATGGCCGTTTATGATATCGGCGCTGGTTCGGGCATACTTTCTATTGCAGCGGCCAAGCTCGGCGCAGGAAAAGTAGTGGCGGTAGATATTGACCCGGTAGCCTGCCGGGTAGCTCTCGAAAATGTCGCAAGAAACAGAGTGAATGATCTGGTAATGGTTGAACAAGGAAACCTGCTGGGCCATTTGGAAGAAAAAGCGGACTTGATTGTATCCAATATCATTGCGAGTGTCATTATTAGTTTTAGCCCGGATGTGACCAGGGCACTGGCCCCCAGCGGCATTTTCATAACTTCGGGTATTATCAGCGAGAGGGCGGAAGAAGTCCGCGCCGCTCTGGAAGCTTCCGGGCTGGACGTTGTACAACAGTTGAATGACGGGGTATGGTCTGCTTTTGCGGCGCAAAAAAAAGCGCAGAAATAAGATAATAACCGCCATTTTGGTATTTGAAAGGATGGTAAACATGCCTTACGTTAATATTAAAATAACGAAAGAGGGTGCGACCCAGGAACAAAAAGCACAGTTGATCAGGGGAGTAACCAATCTTTTAGCAGATTTGCTGGGTAAAAACCCGCAAACCACTGTAGTTGTTATTGACGAAGTTGAAACTGATAACTGGGGCATAGGAGGAGAAACAATTACTGTCCGCAGGCAGCAAAAACAGTGAAGACGAAAGAGAGCGCCGCACCCCGTTTCTTTGTTCAGCCTGAGCAAATTGAGGGCAGGTTGGCCCGCATTAGTGGGGCGGACGTCAACCATATATTAAAAGTGCTTCGCCTAAAACAGGGGGATGCGCTGATTATACTTGACGGCAGGGGAAAGTTATATGACGCCGTGATCTCAGAATCCGGCAAAAAAGAGGTCTTGTGCGCCATCAGGCAGGAGCTGGCTCCGTCAGGGCAACCCCCTGTCAAGATCACGCTGGTACAGGGCATCCCCAAGGGTGATAAAATGGATCTGATCATCCAAAAAGGCACTGAGCTGGGAGTGAGCAGAGTGATCCCGCTGATTTGTGAGCGGGCTGTTGTCAGGCTGGCAGGTGAAAAAGTTCTCAAACGCAGGGAAAGATGGCAGCGGATAGCCCTTGAGGCGGCGAGACAGTGCCGCCGCCCGGATATACCGGTAATCTGCGAGCCATCGGATTGGGAAACGGTTTTGGAGGAACTATCCCCTGGAATAATCTCGGTAATTCCCTGGGAAGAGGAGAATACTAAGTCAATAAAGGAAATACTGCGACAGCAAGACTCTCTCAATGAGATATACGTATTTATAGGCCCCGAAGGGGGATTTACTCCCGGAGAGGTCGATCTGGCCAGGGTGCGGGGAGTACAGCCGGTGACACTCGGCCCGCGTATACTGCGCTCGGAAACAGCTGGATTCGCGGCTTTAATTATGATTCTATATCAATGGGGTGACCTGGGAGGCTCTTTTTATGGCTGACAAAAAAATTGCTATATATACCCTGGGGTGCAAAGTCAACCAGTATGAGTCTGCTTCGCTGGCCAGGCTTTTTCAGGAACAGGGCTACCGGGTGGTGGAGTTTGAAGAAGCCGCCGATGTGTATATTATTAATACTTGTACTGTTACGCATCTGGGTGACCGGAAGTCAAGGCAGCTGATCCGCCGTGCGTCAAGAACTAATCCTGCGGCGGTTATCGTGGTAACCGGATGTTACGCTCAGACCTCAACAGAGGATGTCCTGAAGATACCCCAAGTGAACCTGGTTATTGGCACCAAAGACAGGACCAGGCTGGTGGAACTTGTGGAAGCGTGTGTGCAGGGGCGCCGGATAAATGCCGTCAGTGCATACGTGCCGGGGGATGAATTTGAAGAAATATCAGGCCAGCCCTGCCAGGAAAGGGTGCGGGCATTTTTAAAAATTCAGGATGGCTGTGATAATTACTGCACTTACTGTATTGTTCCTTATGCAAGAGGACCACAGCGAAGCAGGCGCCCGGAAAAAATATATGATACGGCCAGGAAAATGGTAGACTCTGGTTTTAAAGAAATTGTAATTACTGGTATCCAGACCGGGGCATACGGAAGAGACCTGGAAAAAGGTCCTGCCCTATCCGAGTTGCTGCGCAAACTATCAGCCATACCAGGCCTGTTAAGGCTGCGGCTGAGTTCAATAGAACCAAACGATATTACCCCGGACCTTTTGGATACTCTGGCAGGCTCAAGTGTTTTTTGCCGTCACCTGCACGTGCCGCTCCAAAGCGGCGATGACGAAATTCTCCACAAAATGGGCCGACGTTATAATGCATGGGAATACTACCGGCTGGTGAAGGTATTGAAGGAAAATATAACGGGTTTGGGCCTGACCACCGATGTTATAGTTGGCTTTCCTGGAGAAAGCGAAAATCATTTCAGTAATACCTGCGCGCTTGTTGAAGAATTATCTTTCAGCGGGCTGCATGTATTTAAATTTTCGCCCCGCCGGGGGACCCCCGCCGCAGATTTTGACGGGCAGATAGAACCACATGTCAAGGAGGAACGCAGCCGTAAATTAATTCAACTGGGTAGGAGGCTTGGAGCGAGGTTTGCCTCCTCACACCTGGGCCAACAACTGGAGGTTTTAGTAGAGGAGCGTTACCAGAACAAAAGCGGCTTGTATACAGGGTTAACTGATAATTATATCAGGGTGGTATTTCCAGGGGACGATGACTTGCTGGGCCAGGCAGTTAAGGTGGAAGCAACAGGGCTGAAAGGTTCTCTTCTGGAAGGAGAATTATTGTAAAGCATGTTGAAGGATTTGACGGCATCATGTTGAATAAATATCTTTAGATTATTTGTCATTAACTGCGGGGAGGTGGAACAGTGCAGGAATGTATCTTTTGTAAAGTGATTAAAAAGGAAATACCGTCTGAAATAGTCTACGAAGACGAGCACATTTTAGCCTTTAAGGACATTAAGCCGGCAGCTCCCGTTCACCTTCTGATCATTCCTAAAAAGCATATTACCTCCCTGTCAGACCTGCATGAAGAAGACGCCGAACTGATGGGCCGGATCCAGATAGCTTCTGTGCATTTAGCCCGGCAAATGGGACTTGCTGAACAGGGATTTCGGGTAGTGTGCAACTGCGGCCACGATGGAGGTCAGATGGTAATGCATATTCATTACCACCTTCTGGCCGGCAGACAGATGCAATGGCCCCCAGGATAGATCTTATTAGTTACCGGGCAGAATGCGACTTAAGTAAGCAAATGACTAAGTTGACTCCATGTTTTATGCTGTTGTATAATAACAAGGTATTTGTTTGTTGAATTCACCAACTTATCCCATATGCAGTAAGGGCTTTAGGGTTATGCGGAGGGAGGGGAAGTATAAATGGCGGAAGTAAAAGTTGGAAAAAACGAAACACTGGACAGTGCCCTCCGGCGTTTTAAGCGCACCTGTCAAAAAGCTGGCGTAATGGCTGAGGCTAGGAAACACGAGCATTACGAGAAACCTAGTGTGCGCAGGAAGAAAAAGTCTGAAGCGGCCAGGAAAAGAAGGTTCCGTTAATTAATTATAAGCGACAATAAGAGGTGCTTGGCTGTTAGCCAAGCACCTTTTTACGTTCCTTTTTTACGCGGAACCGGGTACCTAAGCTATTAATCAGGTTTGTTCTTGTGTTTTTCTAATTGACAAATACCATGGAGGGTATACTATGTTTTTATAAGGAGAT